>NZ_JBHYYB010000126.1:0-22731 GCF_042752535.1 Kitasatospora sp. NPDC059327
GGCCCGGGCCCGGGCCCGGGCGCGGGGGACCGCCGTCCCGTTCCGGTCCCACCACGATCCCGCTGCCCGACGGTGCGTCGGGCAGCGGGATCGACCGGCGGGATCGGGCCGCTTTCACGGCCGGGTGCGTCGTTCGGTGCGCCGCCGGGCCACGGCCTCCCGGGTGGCGGTGGCCCGACGGGGTACGGCGAGGGTGAGACAGAGCAGCTCGGCGCCCAGCGGACCGGCCTCCAGGTGGAGCGGACTGCCCCGGCGGGCCAGCAGGAGGTCCCCGTCGACCGCCAGATGGTCGGGTTCACCGACGGCCTGACCCACGAGGAAGGAGCCGCGCAGCACGTGCAGGACGACCTCGGCCTCGGCCCGCCCCGGCAGCGTGTGGTGGGCGCCGGGGCTCAGCCGCAGATGGTCGAAGGACTCGCAGGCCGCGGCGAGCATGGACCGCCGGGCCAGGCAGCGCAGGCGGATCCGTTCGCCGTTCGGGCCGAGCAGGACGGTGGCGGAGCCTGCGGCGGTGGTGACGATCACCGTGACTCGCCTCCCTTCGGACAGTCGGGGTTCTGGGGCTTCTCGGTGTTGTCGGAGCTGTCGGAGCCTGCGCGGTTCGCGGGGTTCGCGGGGTTCGCGGGGTTCGCGGGGCCTTCGGAACGCTCGGGCCCCTCGGGCCCCTCGGCACGCCGGGGTCGCTCGGGCCCCTCGGGCTCCTCGGCACGCCGGGGTCGCTCGGGCCGCTCGGGGTCCGCCGCACCCGGACGGGCGTCGCGGCGGCCCCCGGGGCGGCCGTCCGTGCGCCCCCGGTCGTCGGACCGGCCGGCGGCCGCGGAGCCGGCCGGGTGCCCACCGACGGCGAGGACGGCCTGGAAGAACTCCAGCCCCGCCGTGCCGGCGGTGAGCACGGTCCGGGTACCGAGCGGCAGTGTCAGCGCGGTGCCCTCGACCAGCGGGATCCCGGTGTCGGGCAGCTCCCGCTCCTCGGCCTCCGGGCCGGTGGCCGTGCCCGAGCCGGCGGTGACGTAGAGGGCGTGCTCGACGCCTTCGGCGGCGACCTCGGTGCGGCGGCCCGGGTCTAGCCGGCGCAGTCCGACCACGCGCAGCGGCCCGGCCAGCACTCGGCTGGGGTCGACGGCGCCACGTCGGCGGAGGTCGGTGATGACGGTGCCCGTCATGGCGATGACTCCTTGTCCGGTCGGCGGCGGTCCGGTCCGGTCCGCCCTGCCATTCCACGGTGTGGCTCCCGCCGTCCCGGTCGCACGGGGACCGGGTCCCGTCCTGCTCCCGTCCGGCGCCCGGCCCGGTCCGGGGCTCACCCGGTCACCAGTCCGCGCACCGGGCGGCGGCAGTGCGGGACGGCGACCGGGCCCAGGCTCTCGGCGGCGGCCCGCAGCAGCGGGGCACCGACCGGGGTGAGCAGCCGACCACCCGCGCAGTACGGCCGGCCGAGGCCCGCGAGCAGGAGCAGGCCGGGCCCGTCGGCGAGGGCCGCGACGACGGCGTCGGCGAGCACCGCCGCGTCCGTACCGCCGGGCAGTCCGGTCGCCGAGCCGTTGCGGGCGACCAGTTCACGGTGTGCCCAGGCTCCGGCCGCGTCCAGCAGGCCGAACCGGACCGCGACGCGGGCGGCGAGCAGCAGGCCCAGGGCCTCGGCGTCGCCGGGTGGGAGCGGGTGTCCGGCGGCGCTTCGCACCGGCCCGGCGAGCCGCCGCCCGTACGCCAGCGCGAGGGCCGGACCGGTCTCGTAGGGGTCGAAGCAGACCAACGCGGCGCGGGCGTCCGCGCAGACGGCGAGGAACGCGGCGACGGCGCCCGCGGAGTACCGGGCCCCGGGGGCGAGGGCCCCGGCGAGTGCCTCGTACTGGGCCGGGCAGACGGCGAGGACGTGCCGGATCACGCCGATCAGGCCGGCCCGGGTCTCCGGGGCGGGCCGGTCGGCCAGCAGGTCGCTGCGGACCCAGACCAGCGCCGGTGCCGTCCGGGCCGGCAGCGCGCGGGCGTCGGGCGTCGGCCGGCGCAGCGCGAGTGCGGGCCCGACGGCGGCCGCCAGGGTGGTCGGCAGCCGCAGGTCGGCGGGGACGGCACAGGCCCGCTCGCCGCCGACGGCGACCACCACGGTCCGGCCGCCCGGGGCTCCCGGCGCGGACCGCAGGTCGAGGACGGTGCACGGCGCGGAGGCGGCGGCCACCGACCGGACCCGGGCGAGGTAGTCGGCGGGCCCCGCGCCGTCGGTCACGAGCAGCACCCGGTCCGCGTCCCACGCGGCCGTCCGCTCGGCGAGTTCCGCCCAGCAGCCGTCGCCGTCGCGGACCGCCAGCTGGACGTTCGCCGGCCCGGCCTGGATCCGACGGTCGAATGCGGTGGTGCTGCCCATCGCGGTCCACCTCCCACTCCGTCTCCGACCTCGACGATGGGCCGCCCGACGCCCCGGGCACCTGAGCCGCCCTGCCCCTCCCGGTCCGCCCCCCGCCCGGGACGGCGGCGGCCCCGCCGGTCCGGAGCCTCGGGCGGCTCCCGCGCCCGGCCCGCCGACGTACCGTGGAACGCGGAGGCCGCGCCATGCACGTCACCGGAGCCCACTTCACCGACCGCACCGACGCGGGCCGCCGGCTGGCCGCGCTGCTCGGCCACCTGGGCGGCCCCGGCACCGTCGTCGTCGCCCTGCCGCGCGGCGGGGTCCCGGTGGCCGCCGAGGTCGCGGCCGCGCTCGGCGCCCCGCTGGACATCTGCGTGATCCGCAAGCTCGGTGTGCCCCGCCAGCCCGAGCTGGGCATGGGCGCGATCGGCGAGGACGGCGTCCGGGTGCTCAACGACGAGGTGCTCCGGCTGGCCGGCGTCACCCCCGGGCAGCTCGCCGGGGTCGAGGTGCGCGAGCGCGCCGAGCTGGAGCGCCGCGCCCACCGCTACCGGGGCGGGCGCCCGCCCGCCGATCTGCGCGGACGCACCGTGGTCGTGGTGGACGACGGCATCGCCACCGGCTCGACGGCCCGAGCGGCCTGCCGGATCGTCCGGGCCCGGGGGGCGGCCCGGGTGGTGCTGGCCGTTCCGGTGGCGCCCGAGGACTGGACCGACCGCCTGGCCGGAGTCGCCGACGAACTGGTCTGCGTCCGCACGCCGACCCCGTTCTACGCGATCGGCGAGTTCTACGGCGACTTCTCGCAGACCGGCGACGAGGAGGTGCTGCGCCACCTCGCCGACGCCCGGGCCGAGGCCCCGCCGGAGGGCGCCGGGGTGGACCACGAGCTGATCCTGCCGGTCGCCGGCGTCCGGCTGGCGGGCCGGCTGACCGTCCCCGCGGACGCGGCGGGCGTGGTGCTGTTCGCCCACGGCAGCGGGAGCGGCCGGCACAGCCCCCGCAACCGGCGGGTGGCCGCGGCCCTCAACCGGGCGGGCCTGGCCACCCTGCTGTTCGACCTGCTCACGGCGGACGAGGAGCCGGACCGACGGAAGGTGTTCGACGTCGACCTGCTCGGGGCCCGGCTGACCGCCGTGGCCCGGCTGCTCCCGGAGCTGCCGCCGGGCCGGGAGCGGGGGCTCCCGCTCGGGCTGTTCGGTGCCAGCACGGGTGCGGCCGCCGCGCTCCGGACGGCCGCCGAGCTGGGCGGGGGCGTGCGGGCCGTGGTCTCCCGGGGCGGGCGGCCCGATCTCACCGATCCCGCCGACCTCGCCGAGGTCAGCGCGCCGACCCTGCTGATCGTCGGCGGTCTGGACGGCCGGGTGATCGACCTGAACCGGCAGGCGCGGGCCCGGCTGCGCTGCGAGAGTGAACTGGCGGTGGTGCCGCACGCGGGCCATCTCTTCGAGGAGCCGGGCACGCTGGACCGGGTCGCCGAGCTGGCCCGCGACTGGTTCCTGCGGTACCTGCCGGCCGGCTCACCGGACCCCGGCCGGGCACCGGCCCGCTGACCACCGCGCCCCCCGACCCCCGACCCCCGACCCCCGACCCCTGAACACGCGCCCCCGACCCCCGACCCGCCGGACAGGCCCGCCTTCCGGCCACCCGCGCGACCGACCCGCCAACCCCGCCGGACCGGCCCGGACCCGCCGGACAGAGCCCCCGCGAACCGCCCCGAACCGGCATGCATTTTGTGCAGCAGAACCCGCCATTTCCTGACCAGCTTGTACACATTGAACAGTGAAATCCCGACCTGT
Source organism: Kitasatospora sp. NPDC059327 (assembly GCF_042752535.1). Classification (NCBI taxonomy): domain Bacteria; kingdom Bacillati; phylum Actinomycetota; class Actinomycetes; order Kitasatosporales; family Streptomycetaceae; genus Kitasatospora; species Kitasatospora sp. NPDC059327. The sequence continues at coordinate 4,141 of NZ_JBHYYB010000126.1, forward strand.
TGCCCAACCAGCCCGACAGGAGCAAGCTCTGCGCTCAGCCGCACCGCCCACCCCGCGGCGTGGCCGCCTCAAGCGGATGCCTCAATGCCGAGGCCTCAATGTGGAGGAACGACCGATGACCCCGCAGTCCCACGCCCTTGAGCTGACCCCCGAGGAACGCGAGGCCGGTCTCGACGCCGAGCAGCTCCGCCGCCTCGTCGGCCTGGTCGAGCACGACCCCGCCACGGACCCGTTCCCTGTCATCGCGCAGGACGCCATCGTGTTCGTGGTGGGCAACGCCACCCAGACGGCCCACTTCTACCAGGCCGTCTTCGGCATGGAGCTGGTCGCCTACTCCGGCCCGGAGACCGGCCGCCGCGACCGCAAGGCCTTCGTGCTGCGCTCCGGCTCCTGCCGCTTCGTGATCAAGGGCGGTGTCTCCCCCGAGAGCCCGCTGCTGGACCACCACCGCCGGCACGGCGACGGCGTCGTCGACCTGGCCCTGGAGGTGCCGGACGTCGACAAGTGCATCGCGCACGCCCGCGCCCAGGGCGCCACCGTGCTGGAGGAGCCGAACGACGTCTCCGACGAGAACGGCACCGTGCGCCGCGCCGCCATCGCCACCTACGGCGAGACCCGGCACACCCTGATCGACCGCTCCCGCTACCACGGCCCCTACCTGCCGGGCTTCGTGGCCGCCCAGACCCGGGTGAGCCGCGCCGCCGGGCACCCGAAGCGGCTGTTCCAGGCGCTGGACCACGCGGTGGGCAACGTCGAGCTCGGCCGGATGGACGAGTGGGTCGGGTTCTACAACCGCGTCATGGGCTTCGTGAACATGGCCGAGTTCGTCGGCGACGACATCGCCACCGAGTACTCGGCGCTGATGTCCAAGGTCGTGGCCAGCGGCAACCACCGGGTGAAGTTCCCGCTCAACGAGCCGGCCATCGCCAAGAAGAAGTCCCAGATCGACGAGTACCTGGAGTTCTACGGCGGCCCGGGCTGCCAGCACCTGGCGCTCGCCACCAACGACATCCTCTCCACCGTCGACATCCTGCGCGCCAACGGCGTGGAGTTCCTCTCCACCCCCGACTCGTACTACGACGACCCGGAGCTGCGCGCCCGGATCGGCAACGTCCGGGTCGAGGTCGAGGAGCTGAAGAAGCGCGGCATCCTGGTCGACCGCGACGAGGACGGCTACCTGCTGCAGATCTTCACCAAGCCGCAGGGCGACCGGCCGACCGTGTTCTTCGAGTTCATCGAGCGGCATGGCTCGCTCGGCTTCGGGAAGGGCAACTTCAAGGCGCTCTTCGAATCCCTGGAGCGCGAGCAGGACCGCCGCGGCAACCTCTGATCAGCACCCCCGATCGGAGCACGAGCGGCGAACGGGCCAGTCGGCGAACGGGCCAGGAGGAGCAGGACGATGGCGTACTACCGGCAGCTGGGCAGCATCCCGCCCAAGCGGCACACCCAGCACCGCACCCCCGAAGGCGGGCTGTACTACGAGGAGTTGATGGGCGAGGAGGGGTTCTCCTCGGACTCCTCGCTGCTCTACCACCGGGGCATCCCCTCGGCCGTCGTGGACGCCGTGCCGTGGGAGCTGCCGGACCAGTCGACGGTGGCCAATCACCCCCTGCTCCCCCGGCACCTCAAGCTGCACGAGCTGTTCACGGGCGAGGAGTGGAAGTCCGCCGACGTCGTGGGCAGCCGCCGGCTCGTCCTCGGCAACGGCGACGTGCGGATCTCGTACGTCGCCGCCGGGGCCCCCAGCGAGCTGTACCGCAACGCTCTCGGTGACGAGTGCGTGTACGTGGAGGCGGGCACCGGCACGGTCGAGACGGTCTTCGGCACGCTGGAGGTCGGCCAGGGCGACTACGTGATCATCCCCCGGGCGACCACGCACCGCTGGGTGCCCACCGGCGACGAACCGCTGCGCGCCTACTGCGTCGAGGCGAACAGCCACATCTCCCCGGTGAAGCGCTACCTCTCCAAGTACGGCCAGCTGCTGGAGCACGCGCCGTACTGCGAGCGGGACCTGCGCGGCCCGGCCGGCCCGCTGCTCGTCGAGGGCACGGACGTCGACGTGCTGGTCAAGCACCGCGGCCCGAACGGCGTCGCGGGCACCCGGTACACCGTGCCGCACCACCCGTTCGACGTGGTCGGCTGGGACGGCTGCCTGTACCCCTACGTCCTCAACATCCGGGACTACGAGCCGATCACCGGCCGGATCCACCAGCCGCCGCCCGCGCACCAGGTGTTCGAGGGCAACGGCTTCGTGATCTGCAACTTCGTGCCCCGCAAGGTGGACTACCACCCGCTCTCGATCCCCGTCCCCTACTACCACTCCAACGTGGACAGCGACGAGGTCATGTTCTACTGCGGCGGGGACTACGCGGCCCGCAAGGGGTCGGGCATCGCGCAGGGCTCGATCTCGCTGCACCCGGGCGGCCACACCCACGGCCCGCAGCCGGGAGCGTACGAGCGCAGCATCGGCGCGGAGTTCTTCGACGAGCTCGCGGTGATGGTCGACACCTTCCGCCCGCTGGAGCTGGGCGAGGGCGGCCGGGCCGGCGAGGACGGCGGCTACGCGTGGACCTGGGCGGGCCGGGGGCCGGCCCGATGAGCGCGATCCCCGAACTCTTCCGGGACCTCTTCGACGACGCGGCCGTGTTCCCCCCGGGCGACCTGCCGCTCGCCGAGGCGGTGCCGGCCCACCGGGCCCACCGGCTCGCCTGGTACGCCACCGCGGTCGGTCCGCTCCTGTGCGGGGCGGGCCGGCTGGGCGAGTTGGCGGCCGTGCCGGATCCGGACCGGTCCGCCGGACCGCTGCGGGTCGGGCTCGTACTGCCGGGGGGCAGTGCGGAGCTCGGCCCGGCCCTCGCCGCCGCCGCGCCCTTCGAGGTGGCCGGCGTCGAACTCGCCACCCGGGACGCCGCCGAGGCGGTCGCCGCGCTCGACCTGCTGCTGCCGCCGGACGTCCCGGCCGCCGTCGAGCTGCCGCGCGAACTCCTGCGCGGCGACGGCCTGGACGAGGCCCTGGACATCCTGGTCGACAGCCCGTACCGGGCGAAGTTCCGCACCGGCGGGGTGGTGGCGGGCGCCTTCCCCGACGAGGCGGAGCTGGCCGGCTTCCTCACCGGCTGCGCGCGGCGCGGCCTGCCGTACAAGTGCACCGCCGGGCTGCACCACGCCGTCCGGCACACCGACCCGGCCACCGGCTTCGAGCACCACGGCTTCCTGAACGTCCTGCTGGCCGCCCGGGAGACCGACCGGACGGCCGCCGCCGAGGTGCTGGCCGAACGCTCGGGCGCCGTCCTGGCCAAGGCGGTCGAAGCCCTGACCGACCGTCAGGTTACGGTGATCAGGAACTCGTTCACCGCGTTCGGCACCTGCAGCATCGCCGAGCCCCTGGACGACCTGGCCGCGCTCGGCCTGCTGTCGCCCAGTCCCATGCCCCAGGAGGACCGTTGAGCACCCCCCGCAGCTGGCTCGCCAGCGCCCAGGACTCGCCGTTCGGCGTGCACAACCTGCCGTACGGCGTCTTCACCGCCGCCGACCGGCCGGGCCGGCGGCGGATCGGCGTACGCGTCGGGGAGTTCGTCCTCGACGCCGGAGCCGCCGCCCGCGCCGCCGGGGAGCCGTCCGTGCTGCTGGACGCCGAGAGCCTCAACCCGCTGCTGGGCGCGGGCCGGCCGGTCTGGACCGAGGTGCGCGCCGCGCTGACGCGCTGGCTGACCGACGAGTCCTACCGGGACGCGCTCTCGCCGCTGCTGCTGCCGGTGGCCGAGGTGGAGCCGCACCTGCCGTTCGAGGTCGCCGACTACGTCGACTTCTACGCCTCCGAGCACCACGCCACCAACCTGGGCCGGATCTTCCGCCCCGGTTCGGAGCCGCTCACCCCCAACTGGAAGCACCTGCCGATCGGTTACCACGGCCGGGCCGGCACGGTGGTGGTCTCGGGCACCGAGGTGGTCCGCCCGCACGGGCAGCGCAAGGCCCCGGCCGACCCGGCGCCGTCCTTCGGCCCGACCCGCCGGCTGGACATCGAGGCGGAGGTCGGCTTCGTGGTCGGCACGCCGTCCGCCCTCGGCACGCCCGTCACGCTGGACGACTTCCGCGAGCACGTGTTCGGCGTCTGCCTGGTCAACGACTGGTCCGCGCGGGACATCCAGGCCTGGGAGTACGTGCCGCTCGGCCCCTTCCTGGGCAAGTCCTTCACCACCTCGGTCTCGCCGTGGATCGTGCCGCTGGACGCCCTGGAGGAGGCCCGGGTCACGCCGCCGGCCCGGGACGTCGAGCCGCTGCCGTACCTGGACGACCGCGGCGGTGAGCCCTGGGGCCTGGACCTCGCGCTGGAGGTCCGGCTGAACGGGCACCGGATCTCCCGCCCGCCGTTCGCCTCGATGTACTGGACGGCGGCGCAGCAGCTCGCCCACCTGACGGCCAACGGCGCCTCGCTGCGCACCGGGGACCTCTTCGCCTCCGGCACCGTCAGCGGCCCCGAGCCGGAGACCCGCGGCGCCCTGATCGAACTGACCTGGAACGGCGAGCAGCCGCTCAAGCTCCCGGACGGCACCACCCGCACCTTCCTGGAGGACGGTGACGAGGTGGTCATCACCGCCACCGCGCCGGGCCGCAACGGCGCGGTGGTCGGCTTCGGCGAGGTGACCGGCCGGGTCGTGCCGTAGCGCCGACGCGGACCTCTCCGTCACGGAGGAGTCCGTCACGGAGAGGTCCGCCACGGAGGCGGCGCCGGGTGACCGGCGCCGCCTTCGGCCCGTTGCGACCAGCACCCGGGCACCCGCCACGACGGACCGGCGCCACGGGTACGGTGACGGAGGGATCTTCACGACGGCAGCGACGACGAACGGGAGCGGGCCCGATGAGCGCAGAGGTGCAGGCCTACCGGGACGGCGGTGTCGGGCGGATCGTGCTCGACCGGCCGAGGGCGATCAACTCCCTGACCCACGACATGATCACGGCCGTCCGGGCCGCGCTGGAGGGCTGGGCCGCGGACGACGCCGTGCGCGCCGTGGTGCTGACCGGCACCGGCGAGCGCGGCCTCTGCGCGGGGGCGGACATCCGGGCCCTGCACGACGACGCCAAGGCGGGCGGGGCCGGCGCCCGGGCGTTCTTCCGCGCCGAGTACCGGCTCAACGCGCTGATCGCCCGCTACCCCAAGCCCTACCTCGCGGTGATGGACGGCATCACCATGGGCGGCGGCGTCGGCCTCTCCGCCCACGGCAGCGTGCGGATCGTCACCGAGCGCTCCGTCGTGGCGATGCCGGAGACCAGGATCGGCCTCGTCCCGGACGTCGGCGGCAGCCGGCTGCTGGCCCGTGCCCCGGGCGAGTGCGGCACCCATCTCGGGCTCACCTCGGGCTCGATGGGCCCCGGCGACGCGCTGTTCTGCGGCTTCGCCGACCACTTCGTGCCCTCGGCGGAGATCCCCGGACTGCTCGACGCCCTGACCCGGGACACCGACCTCACCGCAGCCGGTGTCACCGCCGCCGTGGCCGAGCGCGCCACGGCCGCGCCGCCCGCCGCGCTGGCCGCCCAGCGGGAGTGGATCGACGCCTGCTACGCGGCCGACACCGTGGAGGAGATCGTCGAGCGGCTGTTCGCCCGCGGACTCCCGGAGGCCAAGGAGGCGGCCGAGCAGCTGCTCGGCAACGCGCCGACCGCCGTCAAGGTCACCCTGGCCGCGCTGCGCCGGGCCCGCGCCCTGCCCTCGCTGGAGGCGGTGCTCGACCAGGAGTACCGCGTCTCCTGCCACGCCCTGACCACACCGGACCTGGTCGAGGGCATCCGCGCCCAGGTGGTCGACAAGGACCGAAACCCGCGCTGGTCCCCGGCGGATCCGGCCCGCGTCACCGCGGCGGACGTCGAGCGGTTCTTCGCCCCGCGCGAGGGCGACGAGCTCGGCCTGGCCTGACCGGCGCGGTCCGCCCCGAGCCGGTGGCCGGCCACCGAGCGGTCCGACGTGCGCCCCCCGGCCACCGTCGGCACCACCCCGCGGACTCGTGACGACCGTCTCGCATGGCAAGACTGGCGCGGGACGGGGCACGTCGTAGATCGTGGGGTGGTCAGGGCGCACCCGGTGTGGTGCCGAGCAGCGGAATGGGAGTCAACGGCGATGACCGAGACCTACGAGACGATCCTGGTCGAGCGCAAGGGGCGGGTCGGGCTGATCACGCTCAACCGGCCGAAGGCGCTGAACGCGCTCAACACGCGGCTGATGAACGAGGTCGTCGCGGCCGCCACCGCCTTCGACCGCGACCCGGAGATCGGCGCCCTGGTGATCACCGGCTCGGAGAAGGCCTTCGCGGCCGGCGCCGACATCAAGGAGATGCAGGGCAACCGGTTCCCCGACGTCTACCTGGACGACTGGCTGGGCCCGTGGGACCGGCTCGGCGAGCTGCGCAAGCCGGTGGTGGCGGCGGTGGCCGGCTTCGCCCTCGGCGGGGGCTGCGAGTTGGCGATGCTCTGTGACATCCTGCTGGCCGCCGACACCGCGAAGTTCGGGCAGCCGGAGATCAAGCTCGGGGTCATCCCCGGGATCGGCGGCTCGCAGCGGCTGACCCGCGCCGTCGGCAAGGCCAAGGCGATGGACCTCTGTCTCACCGGCCGCATGATGGGCGCCGAGGAGGCCGAACGGGCCGGCCTGGTCTCCCGGATCGTCCCCGCCGACGAGCTGCTCACCGAGGCACTGGCCACCGCCGAGACGGTGGCGCGGATGTCCACCCCCGCCGCCGTCATGCTCAAGGAGAGCGTCAACCGGGCGTTCGAGACCACCCTCGCCGAGGGCGTCCGCTTCGAACGCCGGCTCTTCCACGCCACCTTCGCCACCGCCGACCAGAAGGAAGGCATGGCCGCCTTCGCCGAGAAGCGACCGCCGGAGTTCACCCACCGCTGACCCGGCCCGGGCGGGGGCGCGGCCCACCGGCCGCACCCCACGCCCGTCGGTTCCGGACCTCCCGGCCGGCCGTCAGTCCTCCGCCACCGCAGTGGTGTTCAGCCTGGCGAGCCCGCTGCGGCTGGCGGCCACCACGATCCGGTCACCCGCCCCCAGGCGGCGGGTGCGGTCGGCGTAGTTCCAGGTGTACAGGTGCGGCCGCTCGGCGAGCCGGACGGCGAGCACCCGGACACCGCCCGGGTCCTCCAGGTCGTGCCGGTTCATGCCGACCAGCGCGCCGCCCTCCTCCGCCCGCAGCTCCGCGATCAGCAGCACGTGCCGGAACACCGACAGGGTGCCCAGCACCTCGCGCCCCATCAGGGCGGCCGCGAAGGCCGGCGCGGACAGGTAGGAGACCGAGCGGGACGCCGCGTTGTCCAGCGTCGCGTACACGTGCCGGGCGAAGTTGTCGTCGAACAGCCGGACCACCACCCGGACGTCCGGCTTGCCGGCCCGCGCCTCCAGGGCCGCCTCCAGATTGGTGGCGTCGTCCCCGCTGACCGCGACCACGGCGCGGCTGTGCTTCAGCCGGGCCCGGCGCAGCTGCTCCTCCAGCGGGCCGTCGTCGACCACCACCGGCACGCCCAGGGCCCGGACGGCGGAGATGCCGCGGGCCTGCGGGTCGCGCTCCAGACCGACCACCGGCACGCCCAGGCCGTGCAGTTGGGCGACGACCCGGGTGCCCAGGTTGCCCAGCCCGGCCACGATGACGTGGTCCCGGGTGCCGACGCCGGGGTTGCGGGGCTGGCCCCGGCGTCCGGAGCCGAGCACCTCGACCATGATCGCGGTGGCGACCGGGGCGAAGGTGATGCCGCAGAAGGTGATCACCACCTGGGCGACCCGCTGCCACGTCCCGCCGGTGCCCGTCCCGGCGGCCGCGTCGGCGTGCTGGTCGGGCTGGGCCGCGCCGGCCAGGTCGAGCAGCGAGACGTAGAGCGACCAGCCGAAGTCCCGGTTGAGGTACCAGAGCAGGCCGAAGGCCATCAGGACCGCCGCCAGCGCGGTGATCAGCACCAGCCGGAGCCGGGCGCTGGTGAAGTAGCGCAGGGTGTCGAGCAGCCGCCAGCGCAGCCGGCGCAGCCAGCCGATCCGGATCGGCGGCTCGCTCGGCAGTGCCTGCAGGGCGGCCACCCCGCCGGGCTCCCGCGCCGGCCGCTGCTCCGGGACGCGCCCGGCGGCCGGCTCCGGCTGCTGCTCCGGGCGGGCGGGCGGTTCCGGCTCCGACCCGGCCCGGCTCGACGGCTCCCGCCCCGCGGCCTCGGCGTCGCTGTCGCCGGCTCCGTCAGCCCCGGGGTCGCCGACGGGGTCACCGACGGGGCCGGCGGCCGGCGCGCCGCCGCGGATCCGGCGTACCGGACCGTCGTCGCCGAACGCCTGGGCCAGCCGGACGAAGGGCGCCGAGTCCCCCTCCTGCTCGGGCAGCAGCCGGATCCGGCTGAGGTCCTGCCGGTCGATCCGGTCGGCGACGACACAGATCCGGCTGGAGTCGATGTCCTCGTCGTAGGCGATGTGCAGGAAGCGGTCGCCGACCTGGACGGAGTTGGGCCGGGACAGCGCGGCCGCGGCGAAGGCGGGCGCGGCCGTGGCCGAGCCGGAGAGCGCGGTGCCGTTCCTCAGCAGCCGCTCGATGTTGTCGCCGAGCCGCTGGTTGAACATCCGCAGCACGATCCGGATACCGGGGTTGTGGTCCTGGGCGCTGAGCGCGGTGTGGATGTTCTCCTGGTCGCTGCCGTCGACCAGGGCGATCCCCCGCGCGGTCTCGACCCGGACGGCCCGCAGCGCCTCCTCGGTGACACTGCTGTACTCGACCACGGCGGCCACCCCGGGCAGCTGCTCGATCTGCGGCGCGTGGTCGCGGGTCCGGTCCGGGACCAGCACCACCACCGGCACTTCGTAGTGTTCGACGAGCTCGACGGCCAGCCGGTGGGCGAGTGCGTTGCCGCCGCACACGATGTAGTGCTGGCTGATCGGCTCGACCGGAGGGGTCCCCCACCCTTCAGAAGTCATATCGCCGGATCATATCGACGGCGAGTGATCGGGGGATGTCCTTCCGGTGTCCGAGAGGCCATCAGTTCCGTCCCCCGAACGGGCGAACCCGACAGGCGGCGGACGGTCCCCGGGACGATCGTCAGGAGTGTCCTCCGCCCGTCCCAAACCGCCAGGAGTACGCCACCGTGGTCTCCCCGATCATCACCCCCGACGGTTCCCCGGTCCAAGGCCCGCTCGGGCTGCTCGCCAAGGCCGCCTGGCAGGTGCTGCTGGTCGCCGGGCTGGTCTCGCTCGCCCTCGGGATCATCGTCTTCGCCTGGCCGAAGCAGACCCTGATGGTGGTGGGCGTGCTGTTCGGCCTCTACCTGCTGGTCATCGGCATCGTGCAGCTGGTCGCCGCCTTCGGCACCCACGCCACCACCGCGATGCGGGTACTGGCCTTCATCAGCGGCGCGATCTGCGTCCTGCTCGGCCTGCTCTGCTTCCGCAGCGCGGTGCAGTCGCTCCTGCTGCTGGCGATCTGGATCGGCATCGGCTGGCTGTTCCGGGGCATCACCCAGCTCGTCGCCGCCATCTCGGACGACGACATGCCCGCCCGCGGCTGGCAGGCCTTCGCCGGCGTGGCCAACACCGCGGCCGGTGTGCTGCTGATGGTCTGGCCGGTCGGCTCGATCACCGCCCTGACCGTCCTCGCCGGATGCTGGCTGCTGATCCTCGGCCTGATCGAGATCGTGACGGCCTTCCAGGTCCGCGGCCGGGCCAAGCAGATCCCGTCCGGCGTCTGAGGTCGCCGTTGCTCCGGCCCCGGCCACCGCCGGGGCGGCGAGGGGGCTACGGCCGGGGCCGCGACCAGGGGCCGCGACCAGGGGCTGCGACCGGGGGGCTACGGCCGGGGAGCGTAGCCGATCACGAACTCCGCCGTCCGCAGCCACCCGGGGGTCAGCCGGAGGCCGGTGAGCTCCTCGCCGAGGGCGAAGGCCGCGGTGGTGGTCCGGTCGATGTCCCGGTCCTCGGCCGTGCCGAGGTCGAAGCCGACCCCCGCCAGCAGCTCCGCCACCGCGTCCGCGTCACTGCCGTCCCGCTCCGCCGGGAAGAGCGGCTCGAAGTGCAGCCGGTTCCGCTGGCCCTCCTGCCAGTGGAAGTGGTCCACCGCGTTGACGTTGCGGAAGTGCGAGACCAGCCGGGTGCCCCCGGCCAGGCCGGGCAGCAGCTCCCAGAGGCTCCCGAGGTAGCCGTTGACCTCCAGCGCCACCGCCCAGCCGTCGAGTTCGGCGACCGCGAGGACCATCAGCTCCTCGTCCTCCCGCCCGTGGAGCGCCTCGTCCTCGTCGTCGCCGTCCTCGTACCGCTCCCAGGCGGCCAGGACCTGCTCGACACCGGTGACCCGCCGGCCGGGGGCGGCCCCGAACCGGCGGAGCAGCTCGCCGCCGGACGTCCCTTCGACCATGGTCAGGCAGTACGCCGCCAGGATCGGGGTGAACTCCTCGGTTTCGAGCCAGGCGTAGTCGCTCGCGTGTGCGGTCATGCCGGAGATCCTGCCACCCGCCTGCGACAACTCCCCTCCGCGACCGGGTCCGACGGCTCCCGCGCCCGGTGCCGGCGACCGGTCGGCTCCGGGCTGGTCGGCCCCGACCGGTCGGCTCCGGCCGGTCAGCCCCAGGCCGGCGCGTCCGTGCCCCAGCGACCCGGCGGGCGCGACCAGTCGGTGGGACCGCCCGCGTAGGCGAGCGGCGGCAGCGCGTGCCGCAGCCGGCCGTACGGGGAGTCCGTCTCGACCAACCACCGCCGCGGTTCGTACGGCTCCGCGAGCGCCGGGCCGGGGGCGGCGGGTGCGATGCCGTGCTGCAGCCAGGAGGCGGTGCCGGCCAGCGAGAAGCGCAGGTGGCGGCCGCCGGGGCGGCCGGTGCGCTGGTCGGTGAGGGCGCGCAGGACACCGGCGGCGATCAGGTAGCCCGTCCCGTGGTCGAGCGCCTGGGCGGGCAGCACACCGGGGTGGCCGTCGGCACCGGCCTCGGTGGCGGCGATGCCGACGCCGGCCTGGACCAGGCTGTCGAAGCCCCTGCGCCCGGCCCAGGGGCCGGTCCGGCCCCAGGCGCAGACCTGGGCGACCACCAGCGCGGGGCGGCGTTCGAGCAGGTCGGCGGGTGCCAGGCCGAAGGCGTCCAGGGCCCCGGGGCGGTAGCCGGAGACCACGACGTCGGCGGTGGCCAGCAGCTCCTCGAAGACCGCGCGGTCACCCGGGTCGGCGAGGTCCAGCCGGGTGGAGCGCTTGCCGAAGCCGGTGTCGGCGTGGGCGTCCTCGGCCTCGGGCAGCCGGGTCGGGTCGACCCGCAGCACATCGGCGCCGAGCAGGGCCAGGGAGCGGGTCGCGACGGGCCCGGCGATCACCCGGGTGAGGTCGAGGACGCGGACGCCCTCGGCGGGCAGGCCGGCGGGGCCCAGCGGACGGGCCGCGGCCGCGCCGACCACCCGGGTCTCGACCAGGGGGTGGATGGTGCCGGTCACCGGCGCGACCGCCACGGCGAGCGCCCCCGCCTCGTAGGCACGCTCCTGGATCCACTGGCCCGGGTGCTCGCGCAGCCTCCCGGCCAGCCGCTCGGGGCCGGTGTCGACGGGCAGTCCGAGGGCGGCGAGCAGCCGGGCCCGGTGGTGCGGGTAGTTGGCGTGGGTGCGGACCCACCCGTCGGCGCTCGGCCAGAAGCCGGAGAGCGGGGCGAAACTGACGGGAGTACGGCCGTCGATCCGCAGGTGGCGCTCGCTGACGAAGGCGGTGGCCACCGCACCCTGGTCGACCCGCACCTCCGGCACCGGGCCCCCGGCCCGCAGCGCGGACAGCTCCCCGGCGGCCAGCGAACAGGCGGCGACGGCGGCGCGGGCCAGCTGCCGGACCGGCAGCCGGGCGGGCAGGACGCCGTCGGGCCCGTGGAAGGAGACCCGGTCCAGCAGATCGGCCGGCCCGCCCAGGGCGGCCCAGGCGTGCGCGGTGGGGCCGTCGTGCGCGGTGGGGCCGCCCTGGCCGGTGGGGTCGCCCTGGCCGGTGGCGTCGTCGTGCGGGGCGGGCCGGGCGGCCTCGGGCGTCGGACTCTCTGTCATGTTCGCATTCTGCTCCCGTTCTCAGGCGGCCGCCGTGACGCCCGCCACCAGCATCAGCAGCACCGCGGAGACCACCGTCATCCGCCGGGCGGCCTGCGGGGTGGCGCCGAACCGGCCGCCGAGGCGACCACTGGCGTGCGCCACCAGGCCGTAGACGACCGCGCAGGCCAGCACGTTGAGCGAACCGAGGGCGAGCACCTGGCCGCCGACCGGCAGCGGGGCGGCCGGGTCGACGAACTGCGGCACCAGGGAGAGGTAGAGCAGCAGCCCCTTGGGATTGAGCAGGGCGGTGAGCATGCTCTGGCGCAGCACGGTGGCGGTGGGCTGCGGCGGGGCCTGGGCGAAGGCGGCGGCCCCGCCCCGACGCAGCGCGAGGAGCATGCCGCCGGCCAGGACCAGCAGGTAGCCGGCGCCGGTCAGGCGCAGCACGGGCAGGGCGGCGGGAACGGCCCGCACCACGGCGGCGAGGCCGGCGCTGGAGAGCAGGGTGTGCACGGCGTACCCGGCGCAGACGCCGGCGACGGCGACGAGCGCGGCGCGGCGGCCCTGGCCGAGGCCTCGGGCGGCGATGTAGAGCCAGTCGGGGCCGGGCGTGCAGACCAGGAGCAGATCGACCCCCAGGAAGAGGAGGAGGGCGTGCGTGTCCATGGGTGACCTGTCGTGTGCGTTCCGGCGTTCCGGTCACTGAAGGTAGCCGGATCGGCTCGGCACACGATGGCCACTTTCTGCCCTTCTATCGCGTGATTTGGCAGAATATTGCGCCATGGACCGTATTGACCGCAGAATTCTCCGGGAGCTCCAGCAGGAGGGCCGTCTCACCAACGCCGAACTGGCCGCCCGGGTGGACCTCACCCCCTCGCCGTGCCTGCGCCGGGTCCGGCAGCTGGAGCAGGACGGCGTGATCCTCGGGTACCGGGCGCTGCTGGACGGCGTCGCGGTGGGCCGCGGCTTCCAGCCCTTCGTGACGATCACCATGCGGCACGAGGACCGGGCGACGGTGGCCGAGTTCGAGCGCCGGGTCGCGGAGCTGCCGGAGGTGGTGGAGGCGCACCGGCTCTTCGGCGAACCGGACTACCTGCTGCGGATCGCGGTGGCGGACATCGCCGCCTACGAGCGGTTCATCACCGACGTACTCTCCGGGCTGCCGGGGATCGCGCAGGTGAACTCGCACCTGACGATGAAGCGGGTGAAGGCCGACTGCGGCATCCCGATCGGCGGGTAGCGCCGGCCGACGGGAAGGACGGACCGACGGGAAGCGCGCGCCGCGGGCCGGCGGGGCGGGACGGCCGCCCCGACCGGGGCGGGCCTCAGAACGTGAAGCGCAGCGACCGCACCCGGTGGTCGAAGCTGGACGGCACCAGGTCCGGCCCGCCCAGCGAGCGGGCCTCGGGCAGCCGGGTGAACAGCTCCCGGTAGAGCACCTTCATCTCCTGCCGGGCCAGGTGCGCGCCCAGGCAGTAGTGCGGCCCGCCGCCGCCGAAGCCGAGGTGGGGATTGGGGGTACGGGTGATGTCGAAGGCGTCCGGGTCGGTGAAGACGGTCTCGTCGCGGTTGGCGGAGCCGAAGAAGAGCACCACCTTCTCCCCCGCCCGCAGCAGGGTGCCCTCGGGGCCGCCCAGCCGGTGGTCGACGGCCAGGGTGCGGCGGAACTGGATGATCGGCGTCGAGTGACGGACGATCTCGTCCACCGCGCCGCCGAGGTGGCGGTCGAGGTCGCCGAGCAGCAGGGCGCGCTGCTCGGGGTGGGCGGTGAGCAGGTGCAGGCCGTGCGCCAGCGCGTTGCGGGTGGTCTCGACGCCGGCGACCAGCAGCAGGGAGAAGAAGGCGCCGAGCTCGCGCCCGGTCAGCCGGCGGCCGTCGACGTCGGCGGTGACCAGCGCGGAGATCAGGTCGTCGGTGGGCCGGCGGCGACGCTCGCGGCCGAGGTCGGCGACCATGCCCTGCATCCGGGCGAGCGCCCGCAGACCCCGTCCGGGCACCCGGATCCGGCTGCGCAGCGGGCGTGCCACCCCGGTGTGCTCGGAGGCGTGGTTGACCTGGTCGAGGATCGCGCGGCGGGGCTCCTCCGGGATCCCCATCATGTTGCAGATCACCTGGAAGGGGAGCTCGGCGGCCACCGAGGTGACGAAGTCCTCGGGTCGCTCCCGCTCCACCCGGTCGACCAGCCGGGCGGCGACCCGGCGGATGTCGTCCTCGACCCGGCTGATCAGGCGCGGGGTGAAGGCGCGGGAGACGATCCGGCGCAGCTGGGCGTGGCGGGGGTCGTCCAGGTTGACCATCGAGTCGCCGAACAGCAGCCGGACCCAGCGGGCGGGTTCGGGGGTGGTGACACCGGGACCGCTGAGGAACACCGCGGGGGTTCGGCTGGCCTCGACCACGTCGGCGTGCCGGACCAGGGCGTGGTAGCCCTTGGCGGGGGCCTTCGCCGGCCGCCCGGCCGCCCGCGCCTCGGACCGCTCGCCGACGAAGACCGGTCCCGGCAGTCGGCGCAGCTCGGCGAAGGCGGCGGCGCGGGCCGGTGCGGGCAGTTGCCAGAACCCGGGGTCGGCGAGGTCGACGGCCGGGGCGTCGGATGCGGCCACTGTGCCCATGCCGGGCCTCCTGTCCTGTCGGTGCCCACATTTAGTCAGCACCGACAGGCGGGGTGTCAAACCACAACTACCATGCGATTTCCTGATATTCAGACTCGTGCGTGCGAGCTGATGTCGGCGCCGAACTCCTCGATCATCGCCGGGGTGACGGTCGGCCGGGCCTGGGCGATCGCCGCGAGGTAGTCGGTCGTGCTCGCGCCCTCGGCGGCCTCCCGCCCGGCGGCGACGGTCCCGGCGGGGCCCGTCCCGGCGGGGCCCGCGGCGCCCGGGTCCGCAGCGCCGAGGTCCGCAGCGCCGAGGTCCGCACCGGCGAGGTCCCGTTCGAAGGCCGCCTGGGCGGCCACCCGGGCGACGTGCTCGATGTCCGCCGGGGTGAACAGCTCGCTCGCGCCCACCAGCGCGTCCAGGTCCACGTCCTCCCGGCCGGCCGCGTACCGGGACCAGATGGCGGAGCGGGCGGCCGCGTCCGGAGTGCCGATCGGGATCAGGTAGTCGAAGCGCCCCGGGCGCAGGAACGCCGGGTCCAGCGAGCGGATCGAGTTGGTGGCACAGACCAGCAGCCGTTCCTCACCCTCCCGGAAGCCCGGGATGAGTTTGAGCAGCTCGTTGGTGACGCCGTGCATTCCGCCCTGGACGGCCTCGGTGCGCAGCGGCGCGATCTCCTCCACCTCGTCGATGAAGACCAGGGCCCGCTCCAACTGGCCGATCCGGGCGAAGGCGTCGCGCAGCGCGGCCGCCAGGTTGCCCTCGTCGGCCAGCCGGGACGGCAGCAGTTCGACGAACGGCCAGCCCAGCCGGGAGGCGATCGCCCGGGCGAAGGTGGTCTTGCCGGTCCCGGGCGGCCCGAACAGCGCGATCGCGCGCGGCGGGCGCACGCCGTGCCGGGCGGCCCGCTCGGGTTCGGCGAGCGGTGCCACCACCCGGCGCTCGATCAGGTTCTTCTCGGTCTCCATCCCGGCCACCTTGGCCCAGAGGTCGCCGGGCAGCAGGCGTCCGCCCAGCTCCTCCAGCAGACCGCTCGCCGCACCCGCCCGCGGCTCGTCCTTCTCGAAGTAGGCGGCCGCCGGGCGGCGGGTGTAGCCGGCGTTGCGCAGGCCCTCGCCGAGCAGCTCCTCCTCGGGCAGCACATAGGCGATCCGGCGCACCCGGCAGGCCACCAGCCGGCGCTCCAGCTCGCGCAGCAGCGAGCTGGCCAACCCCCGGCCGCGCCAGGCCGGTGCGATCGCGATCCGCATCACCCAGGCGCGCTCGCCCGCCACACTGGCGAGCGCGGCGCCGATCGGCACCCCCTGGTGCACGGCGACCACGGCCGGCTGGCGGGAGGTCAGCGCGCTGATGCACTCCGCCAAGGAGAACACCGACTCCTGGCCCAGCTCCGCCGTGGTGTCGATCAGGTGAACCACTGCCGCGAGATCGTCCTCGCGATAGTCGTGAATCAGCCAGCGCATCGGCCCCGCCTCTCCGTACTCACCGGCCCCGTGCCGTCGTCCGACCGGCGGCGCAGCGCCGCGCGGTGCCCGAACGGTACGGGTGGGCCGGGGCGGCGGTCCCGCGCCGGAACGGACAAACCGGCTCCGGGCACCCGTACGAACCGCCTCTACCGGAGGGCCCGCCCGCGCCGGTGCCGACCGCGCCCCGGCCGGGGGCCGACGGCACCCGTGCGCGGCGTGCCCCGGGCGGGTCGCGGTCGGGTCGCGGGCGGGTCGCGGTCGGGCCCGCCGGGCGGACGACCGGGCGGGGCACCGGCCCGACGTGCCCGTCCGGGCAGCCCGGACCGCACGGCCGGGCATGCTCTCACGGGGGCGGAACCGGCCAATACCCGAGGGGGCGGTACAGCCCGGCGAGGGCGAATGCGACGATGAGTGCCATCGTGATGACCGACCGGATCCGCGCCCTGCGCGCCGTGGTCTTCGCCGCGCTCTGCGTGGCGCTGGCCGCCGCGGCGCACGTCGCCATGGCCGGTGCCGGGGTCTCCCCGCCCGTCCTGGTGGGTGCCTTCGGTCTCACGCTCGGCTTCGGCTGGCTGCTCGCCGGCAAGCGGCGCGGGCTCGGTCCGATCAGCGTCTGGATGGTCGCCGCGCAGAGCGCGCTGCACCTGACGTTCGAACAGGCCGGGGCGTTGGGCGCCGATCGCGGCGGAGGCGGCCCGCTCGCCACCGCGGACTGGACCGGTCTGCTGCTCTGCAATCCGGACCGGGCGCCCGTCGGGCTCTCACCGGCCGACCTGGCCCGGATGGCCGGGATCGACCCCGACGTCCCGCCCGGCGCGGGCGTCCGCGCCCCGACCGGGGCGCACCACCTCGGCGCGGCCACCGGCGCGGGCCCGTCCGGCGACGCGGCGGCCGCCGGCCTGCCGACGGCGTCCGGCCTGCCGGGATCATCCGGGATGCCCGGGATGCCCGGCCACGACATGGCGGCCCACTCGATGTCGGTCGGGATGATCACCGCGCACGTGCTCGCCGCGCTCGCCTGCGCGCTGCTGCTCTGGCGCGGTGAGGCGGCGCTGGCCCGGCTGTTCGAGCTGCTCGGCGCACTGGGCGCCGTGCTGACGGGCGTCCTGCTGCTCCCGTTGCTGGCCCTGTTCGCCCGGCCGCGCGGGTTCCGGCCGCCGGTCCCGCCCCGGCCCGCCGCCCACCGGGCCCGGCCGCCCCGGCTGGTGCTGCTCTCGCACGCCCTCGTCCGGCGCGGCCCGCCGTCCTTCGCCCCCGCCCGCTGACGCGCCCGCCGCCCGACGCCGTTCCGGTGTCCGCGCCGCGGTGGGCAGGTCGCCCCGTGCCGCCGCCGAACGGCCGCGCCGCCGGGGCCCGGGTCCGCATGCCTCGCCGCCCCCTGCCGGGACACGGCGAGAGGTGCGCGTCCCCCCGATGCCGAGCGCGCCGCCCGCAGCGGCCGCCGCTCCCCCGCACTCCCCTCAGGACCTCTCCATGCCTGACTTCGACGGCGCACCGGCCTCGCCCGGCGCCACCGTCCTACCGCTCCGGCGCCGACCCGCCGTCCCCCTGCCCGGGACCGCCCGTCGCGCCGAGCCCGTCCGCCGCCGCGCCACCCGCACCCGCCGGGTCGGCACCCACCCGGTCAGCACCGGCGCCGTACCCGCCGAGGTTCGCCAACAGGGCGGCCGACCAGTCCGCCGAGGGGCCGGCCGCGCCGGCCTCGACCACCCGGTCGCGCAGCCGTTCCGCCCGCTCCCCCCACGCGCGACAGGCCGCACAGCGCGCGAGGTGCTTGTCCAGCCGCCGGTCCGGCAGACCGGTCGGCTCACCGTCGAGACGGGCGGACAGAGCGGTACGGAAGTGGGCGCATCTCATACGACCATCGTCGCGCACCGGGCCCGGTACCGGACCGTCCGGGTGGGGAGCCGTCGTGGATGACGAGCAGCTGACCGCCCTGGCCCTCACCGCCCGCGCGGGCCGGCCGGCCGATGTCGAGGCCTTCGTCCGGGCCACCCAGCGCGACGTCTGGCGGTTCGTCGCCCATCTGACCGATGTGCAGTCCGCCGACGACCTCGCCCAGGAGACCTTCCTGCGCGCGCTGCGGAGCCTGCCCGGCTTCGCCGGCCGTTCCTCCGCCCGGACCTGGCTGCTGTCGATCGCCCGGCGAACCGTCATCGACCGGTACCGCACGGCCGCCGCGCGCCCGCGCTGCGCCGCGCTGCCCGACTGGCAGGAGGCCGCCGAACGGCAGCACACCCCGCCCGCCGCCGGGTTCGAGGACGGTGTCGCGCTCGGCGACCTGCTCGACCGGGTACCCGCGCAGCGCCGCGAGGCCTTCGTGCTCACCCAGGTGGTCGGCCTGAGCTACGCCGAGGCCGCCGAGGTGGCCGGCTGCCCGATCGGCACCGTCCGGTCCCGGGTGGCCCGCGCCCGGGAGGAGCTGATAGCCCGGCTGCGGGCCGCCGAGACCGGCGACCCGGCCGCCACGGGGACGGGCGCCGCCTTGGCCGCCGCCTGCTGAGCCCGCCGTGCTCCCGCGCTCACGCGGGAGCAC
>NZ_JBHYYB010000127.1:0-19551 GCF_042752535.1 Kitasatospora sp. NPDC059327
GGCGAGCACGGGCCAGGAGGGCGCCGCCGGCCGGGGCCCGGGCGTGCCCGCGGACTGGGACGGCGGGTGGCGCCGCACCGCGCCGCCCCTGCTGACCGTGTCCCGGGCGCCGATGGGCGTCAGTGACGGACTCGCCTTCCGGAACGGGCTGGCCGCCTGGCGCGATCCGTCCTTCGACACCGGCCTCGCCCACGCCCTGCTGCCGACCGCCCCGACCGGCCTCGTCCGCGGCCTCGCCCGCCCCGCCACCGCGCATCCCACCCGGAGCGGCGGCGGCCCGCTGCTGCTCAGGGCGCTGCGGCCGGCCGACGCGGACGGCGCGCCGGGGGCGGCGCCTCCCGCACCGGATACACCGGTCGCGGGCCGGCCGCGGCCGAGCGGGTCGGGTGCGCGCACGTCGGATGCGCGCGGGTCGGATGCGCGCGGGTCGGATGCGCGCGGGTCGGATGCGCGCGCTTCGGGTGCGCGCGCTTCGGCGAAGGGCGCCCCGGTGTCCGCACAGACCGCGCCCGCGCTCAGGGCCGACGCCGGCCACTCGCGGCCCGACGGGGCGGGCGAGGCCGGCGGGCACCCGGGCCCCTCCGTCGGCGGCCGGGAGGCCCCGGCGACGGTCGGAGCAGCGGGCGACGCACCCGGTACCCGTGGCCGCACGCCCGCGCGGTCCGCGGCGGTACTCGGCGCGGACGCGCTAGGCGCCCCCGTCGGCCGGCGAGCCGAGACGACCGCCGCGACCCCGAGCACGGCTCCGGCCGGTGCCCCGACCGGGGCCGGTCGTACACCGGCACCCGTCCGGCTCCCGCTGGTCCGCCGGATCGCGGTGGTCCCCGTCGCCGCCGGCGCGGGCGCCCCGGGGACGGCCCCCGCCGGACGGCCCGTCCAGCGGACCGCCGGCACGGCCGCACCCCTCCCCGCCGCCACCGGCCACCGGCCGGGCCGCGAGGCGTCCGCCGCCACCACCGCCCGTCCCGACCAGGCCGGCGCAGGCGCCCCGGCGGACCACGCCGAAGCGAACCGCGCCGCCGCGGTGCGGACGCGCCCCGTCGGCCGGCCACTGACCGTCGCCCGGGCACCCGCCACGCCCAGGCGTCGGGTGCCCGCCGTGCGCCCCGCCGTCCCCCCGGCACACCTCGGCGGCCCGTCCCCCGACGCACCGGTGCAGCGGGCGGCCGACCCTGCGTCCCCGCTCGACACCCGGCCGACCGAAGTCCGGGTGCCCACCGCGCCCACCGCGCCCACGGACGTGGTCGGCCCCGCCCCCGCCCCTGCGGAGGCACCGGCACCGGCACCGGCCATGCCCGTCGTCCAGCGGCAGCCGGAGCCCGCAACCGACGCGCCCGTGCGGCGCACGGCCGACCGTCCGGCCCTGGACACTTCGAAGACCGAACTCCCCTCTCCCCCGGCCCGTTTGAGGCCGGGGCCCGCCACCCCCGCCACCCCCGCACCCGTCGTCCAGCGCCGGCCGGAGACTCCACTCGACGCGCCCGTGCAGCGCACGGCGGAGCACCCGACCCTCGGCGCACCGGCGACCCACCTCCCCACCCCCACCGCACCCGTGGGACCGGAGGCCGCCACCCCCGCGCCTACCTTGCCCGTCGTCCAGCGCCCGACGGAGACCGCACTCGACGCGCCCGTGCAGCGCGCGGCCGAGCACCCGACCCTCGGCGCACCGGCGACCCACCTCCCCACCCCCGCACCAAGCAGGCCCACCGTCCAGCGCCCGACCGAGACCGCGGCCGACACCTCCGTGCGGCGCACGGCCGATCACCCCACCCCCGGCACGACGGCTCCCCCAGAACTCCCCACCACCGCAGCAGCCCTGGGCCCAGAACCCGCCCGTCCCGCACCGGCCATGCCCATCGTCCGTCCCGCGACGCAGACCGCGGCCGACGTGCCCGTGCAGCGCGCGGCCACCCGGCCGACCCTCGGTCCGCCGCTGGCCGAACTGCCCGCCGGCGCGGCGCCCTTGGGTTTCGGCGCGCCCGTTCGGGCGCGGGCCGGTGAACCCCCCGCCACGGCCGCGCCCTCGGGGCCGGCCCTGTCCGTCGTGCAGCGGCAGCCGGAGGCGCCGACTGCCGAGGGCGGTCCCGCACGGACCGCCCGGCGTCCGCGCGCCGGGCTGGGGGCCCCGCTGCCCGCGATGCCACCGACCGCCAACCACCCGACGGCGCCGGGCGCCACTCGCCCCGCCGCCCCGGCCACCACCGCCGTCCCGGCCGCCGTCCAGCGCATACCCGTGCCGGGAGCGGGACAGCACCCCGCGCCCCCGGCCCCGGCACCAGCTCCCGCGCCCCCGACCACCGCGTCCCCGACCACCACGCCCCCGATCACCACTCCCCCGATCACCACTCCCCGGCACGGCGGCCGGGCCGGCGTTCCCGCACCGCCTGCGGGGGCCCCGACGAGCGGGCCCGTCCCCCTCGTCCTCGCCGATCGGCCCGCGGCCCCGGGCCGGGCACCGGCCGCTCCGCCCCGCAGCGTCCAGTTGCTCGCGGCCCGGCCCCTGACCCTCGGCAGCGGCCGGGACATGGGGAGCGCGGCGTCCCCCGTCACGGCCGCCCGCCCAGCGAGCCGCCCGGTGGTCGCGGCACGCTGGGCCGTCCCGCCCTCCACCACCGCGCCGCAGCACGTTCAGCGGGCGCCCGGCTCCCCAGGGCCGCACCCGGTGACCGCGTCCGGCCCGCTTCGTCCATCCGTCACCTCCGGCGCCCTTCCCGCGCCGGAGGCCCTCCGCCCGGCCGGCCCCGGGCGCCCGGCCGGCCCGCTGCCCGTGACCGCCCCGCACACGCCACCCCTGGTGGTCCGGCCCTCCCGGGCCGAGCCCTCGGCCCGGCCGCTGCCCGTGGTGCCGCCGGCGCGGTCCAGGACGCCGGACGCCGGCGGCCCGCCGGGAGTCCCCCCGGCGGCGGCCCCCGCCGCGCCCCCGCTCGCCGTGCAACGCGACACCGGCGGCACCCGGGGCACCGTCCCGGCCACGACCGCCACCACCCCGCACACCGTCACCCCGCGCACCGTCACCCCGGCCACCGCCCCCGGCAGCACCGCCCCGGACCAGCGGGTCACCGCCGCCGACCGGACCGGCGGACATCCGCGGGACGCCGGACCACAGGGCGGCGACCTCGATCTGGACGACCTGGCCCGCCGCCTGCTCGACCCGGTCGCCCGTCTGTTGCGCACCGAGCTGCGGCGCGGCCGGGACCGCGCGGGCAGGACCTTCGACGGCCGCCGCTGACCACCCGCACGAACGAGAAACGGACCACGGACCGATGACGGACAACATCTTCGCGACCAGCGTGTTCTTCCGGCTGGCGATCGGCGGCAATGACCTGGGCGCCTTCCACACCTGCTCCGGCATGGGCGCCGAGGTGGAGATGGAGAGCTATGCCGAGGGCGGCAACAACGGCTTCACCTGGCAGCTCCCGGGCCGCGTGACCTGGTCGAACATCACCCTCACCCGGCCGGTCACCGCCGACACGGCGAAGATCGGCCGCTGGCTGGACGAGACGCTGCGGCGGGTCGAGCCGAAGGACGGCGAGATCGTGGCCCTGCGGCCCGATCTGAGCCGGATCATCAGCTGGCAGGTCTTCGGGATCGTCCCGGTCCGCTGGCAGGGTCCGTCCTTCGACCCCGCCAACTCCGCGGCCGCGGTGGAGACCCTGGAGATCGCCCACGCGGGACTCCTCCCCGCCTGACCGCCCCGCCACCGCCCCGTCCCTCACCGCCCCCCACCACCCCGTCCACCACCACCCCGTCCGACGACCGCCGTACTCCCGCTCCGGAAGGAAGCCACGCCATGGCCTTCTCGGCACGCGCCAGCCGCGCCAGGGCGCAGCTCACCCTGAAAGAGCCCCCGGCCTCGGTCGGCGCCAAGCCCGGCGGGACGATCGCCCGGCTCGACCTCCAGTTCAACCCCTCCACCCTGCAGTTGGGCAAGACCACCGAGTGGCGGCGGTCCCCGTCCCGGATGGCGGGGCAGTCGGCACTGCCCGAGTTCGTGGGCAGCGGCCCGCGCACCCTGAGCCTGGAGGTCTTCCTGGACGCCACCGCCACCCACGACGACTCGGTGGAGCGGGCGGTGGAGAAGCTGATGAAGGCGTGTGTGCCGACCCCGGCCAGTCTCGGCCGCAAGAAGCCGGCGAGCCCCTGGGTGCGCTTCGAGTGGGGCAGCGCGCGGACCACCTCGTTCGACGGGGTGCTGTCGAACCTGTCGGTCTCGTACACGCTCTTCGACGTGGACGGCACGCCGTTGCGGGCGACCTGCTCGCTGTCCATCGAGGAGGCGAGCGTCGACCCGCCCGGCCAGAACCCGACATCGGGCGCGCGCACCGCGCGCAGCACGCACACCCTGGTGGCGGGCGACAGCCTGGCGATGCTGGCCTGGCGTGAGTACGGCGACGCGACGGCCTGGCGGGTCATCGCGGAGGCGAACGGCATCGACGACCCGATGGCGCTCGCCCCAGGCACCGAGTTGGTGGTGCCGGCCCTGCGGGACGACGACCGCGCCCGGGCGACCGGCGGCAGGCACGCCTTCGACGACGGACACAGCATCGGCAGCGGGTTCGGCCACGGCAGCGGCGAGGGGGAACGGTGAGCGGGTTCGATTCCGGGGGCAGGTCCTTCGCGGCCGACCCGATCGTGGAGGCCCCCGGCGAGCTGCCGCAGATCTGGGCGGCGCAGCTGGTCAGCTGCGTGGTCGACGAGAACGTGGGCCTGCCGGACGCCGCCGTGCTCACCTACCGCGACCCCGACCACGAGTTCCTGCGCGCCACCGGCATCACCATCGGCTCCCCGCTGCGCGTGTCGGTGACGACGGCGAAGGGGCAGGCGCGGGAGCGGCTGTTCGGCGGGGAGGTCACGGCCCTGGAGATCGACCGGGACAGCACCGGGTCGTTCACCGTCGTCCGGGCCTACTCCAAGGCCCACCGGCTCCAGCGCGGCCGCAAGGTCGTCGCGTACCGGAACATGACCGCCGCGGACATCGTCCGCAAGGTGGCCGCGGGCGCCGGCCTGGCGGTCGGGAAGGTGGAGGCCGCGCCGGTGACGTACCGGCAGCTGTCCCAGGCGAACGTCTCCGACTGGGAGTTCCTGCAGTTCCTCGCCGGCGAGAGCGGTGCGCGGGTGCGCGTAGACGACCAGGGGCTGCTCCAGTTCACCCGGCCCGCGAAGGCGTCCGGGGCGCCCTCGCCCTCGACGTCGGCCGTGCTCGACCCGATGGTCCTGGAGTACGGGCGCAACCTGCTGGCGCTGCGGGCCGCGCTGTCGGCCGCCGACGGCGCCTCCAAGGTGCGGGTGCGCGGCTGGGACGTCGCCACGAAGCGGCCGTTGGTCGCCGAGCAGCCGTCCGTGGTCAGCGACACCGTGGTGCCGGGCCTCGCTCCCGGGTCGGCCGCCCGGTTCGGGACGTCGGCCGTGACCGTCACCGACACCCCCTACCGGACGCAGGCGGAGACGACGGCGGCCGCCCGCGCGGCGGCGGCCCGGGTGAGCGCCGGCTTCGGCGACCTGGAGGCGGTGGCCGAGGGCAATCCGCTGCTGCGGGCCGGCAAACCGGTGGCGCTGGGCAATGTGGGGCCGGCGTTCTCCGGCCGGTACACGGCGACCGCCGTGCAGCACGTGCTGGAGCCGCACGGCGGCTACCGCACCACCGTGTGGGTCGGCGCCGGTCCGGACCGCTCCCTGCCCGGCCTGATGTCCGGCGCCGACGCCCCGGGGCGCGGCCCGCGCATCCCCGGTCTGGCGGTCGGCGTGGTGACGGACGTGCGCGAGCCGAACGGCTCCGAACGCGGCGCGGTGCGCCTGACGTTCCCCTGGCTGGACGACACGTACGTCACCGACTGGGTGCGCACCGTCCAGTGGGGCGGCAAGGGCGGCGGCGGGGTGGTGAGCCCCGAGGTCAACGACGAGGTGCTGGTCGGGTTCGAGCAGGGCCTGCTGGACAGTCCGTACGTGATCGGCGGGCTCTACAACGGCGTGGACCAGCCCTCGCCGCACCAGGTGCCGCTGGTCGACGCGACCAGCGGCAAGGTCAACCGCCGTTCGGTGGCCTCGCGTTCGGGTCACCGCGTGGAGCTGCTGGACGCGCCGGCGCCGGGCCCCTCCGGGCTGCGGCTGGTGACCGGGGACGAGCGGCTGGAGGTCCGTCTGGACGACCGCCGGGACCGGATCGAGCTCACCGTGTACGCGGGACGGAACCGTCCGCTGACCTCCGTCCTGCTGGACCGGGACGGCATCACGCTCGACGCCCGGCAGGGCACCGTGAAGGTGACCGGCCGGCAGGTCGACATCGACGGCACCGCCGGGGTCAGCATCGGCGGCCGGTCGGTCCAGGTGTCCGGGACGGCGGACGTCTCCGTCGACGGCGGCCTGCTCGCCGTCCTCAAGGCCCGCCTCATCCGGATCAACTGACCCCCCGCCCGCCCTCCCCCTTGACCCTTCTCCCTTGACCCTTCTCCCCTTCTCCCCTGACCCTTCTCCCCGAGGAGCCCCGATGCCAGCCGCAGCCCGGACCGGTGACCCCACCAACCACGGTGGCCGGATCGCGACCCCGCCGCCCGGCGCCGCCGCGCGGGTGGCGACGGTGCTGATCGGCGGACAGCCCGCCGCCGTGGTGGGCAGCCTGCACGTCTGCCCGGTGCCGCCGCACGCGGCCCTGGGACCGGGGAACGTGCTCGTGCCCAACCCCACCGCGGTCACCGGGGGCGTGGTGCTGATCGGCGGACTGCCCGCCGCACGCGCCCGCGACCAGACGGCGTGCGGCGCGGCGGTCCTGACCGGCGCGCCCGACGTCCTGATCGGAGGCCTGTGATGGGCGATCGGTTCATCGGGCGCGGCTGGGCGTTCCCGCTGCGGGTCGGGCCGACCGGCGGGATCGCCATGGTCGAGCGGGAGCGGGAACTGGAGGAGGCCATCCGCCTGGTCCTGGGCACCGCGCCCGGCGAGCGGCCGATGCGGCCCGACTTCGGCTGCGGCATCCACGAGTACGTCTTCGCCCCCGGCGACGGCGTCACCGCCGGGCGGATCGCCCAGCAGGTGCGCGAGGCGCTGGAGCGCTGGGAGCCGCGGATCGCGGTGGACGAGGTCGTCGTGGCCTTCGACGCGGTGGAGACGGCCACCCTCTACATCGACGTGCGCTACACGGTGCGCACCACCAACGACCGGCGCAACCTGGTCTTCCCCTTCTACACGATCCCCTCCGAGGAGGGGGCCGAGGAAACGGTCGCGGACTGATGGCCCTGCCCTCCCCCAACCTGGACGACCGACGGTTCCAGCAGCTCGTCGACGAGGCGAAGCGGTACGTGCAGCAACGCGCCCCGGAGTGGACCGACCACAACGTCTCCGATCCGGGCGTCACCCTGATCGAGACCTTCGCCTACCTCGTGGACCAGCTGCTGTACCGGCTGAACCGGGTCCCGGACAAGAACTACCTGGCCTTCCTGGACCTGTTGGGCATCCGGCTGTACCCGCCGTCGGCGGCCGTCGCCGAGGTCGACTTCTGGCTGTCGGCCCCCCAGCCGGACGCGGTGACGCTGCCCGCGGGCACCGAGGTGACGACGGCGGCCGGTGAGACCGAGGCGGCCGTGGTCTTCGCCACCACCGACGACCTGCGCGTCGTGCCGAGCGAGCTGACCCGGCTGGTCACCGCGCCCCGCACCGGCGAGCAGACCGACCGGACGGGTGCGCTGGCCGAGGGCCGGGACATCCCGTGCTTCCAGGCCGCGCCCGAACCCGGCGACGCGCTGCTGTTCGGCCTGCCGACGGCGGTGCCGCGCTGCGTGGTCGCGGTCCGCCTCGACAGCCGCGTCGAGGGCGTCGGCGTCGACCCGCGCCAGCCCCCGCTGGTCTGGGAGGCCTGGGACGGCGGCCGGTGGCAGCGCTGCGAGACCGGCGCCGACAGCACCGGCGGGCTGAACCGGCCCGGTGAGGTCATCGTGTACGTTCCGGCCGGGCACACGGAGTCGCTGGTCAGCGGCACCCGGGCGGGCTGGCTGCGCTGCCGGGTCACCGAGGCGGAGCCGGGACAGCCGTTCTACTCGGAGTCGCCGACGGTGCGCGAGGCCGCCGTCTTCACCGTCGGCGGCACGACGGCCGTGGAGCACGCCGAGCGGGTGACCGACGTACCGCTCGGCGTGTCGGAGGGGGTGGCGGGGCAGTCCTTCCGGCTCGGCCGCCCACCCGTACTGCTCGACGGGGAACCCCCGGTGGTGGAGGTGTCCTCGCCGGACGGGTGGCAGCGCTGGGAGGTGGTGGAGCACTTCGGGCGCTCCGGGCCGGCCGACCGGCACGTCCGGGTGGACGCCACCACCGGCGAGTTCCTGTTCCCGCCGGTGCTGCGCGAGGCCGACGGCACCCTGCGTCCGTGCGGGGCCGTGCCGGCCAAGGGCGCCCGGATCCGGGTCGCCCGCTACCGCACCGGCGGCGGCCCGGCGGGCAACGTCTCCCGCGGCGCGATCTCCGTCCTGCGCAGCTCCGTCCCGTACGTCGCCCGGGTCGTCAACCGGGAGGCGGCGCGCGGCGGTGTCGCCGGGGAGACCGTCGACAACGCCAAACTGCGGGCACCGGAGACGCTGCGCATGCAGGAGCGGGCGGTGACCGCCGAGGACTACGAGATCATCGCCCGGCAGGCGGCACCCTCCGTGCGCCGGGTCCGCTGCCTGCCCGACCGGGACGCGGGCGCGGGCGCGGTGCGGGTCCTGGTGGTGCCGGACGCCGTGCCCGACGAGGGCGGCCGGCTCCGCTTCGAGCAGCTGATCCCCTCCGACCAGGTCCTCGCCAGGATCACCCGCGCCCTCGACGAGCGGCGCCTGATCGGCACCCGGCTCCTCGTCGAACCGCCGTTCTACCAGGGCGTCACCGTCGTCGCCCGGCTCTCGGCACCGGCCGCGGACGCCGACCGGGTGCGCGACGCGGCGCTCGGCGCGCTCTACCGGCACCTCGACCCGTTGCACGGCGGGCCCGACGGGACGGGCCGGCCGTTCGGGCGGCCGGTGCAGTACGGGGAGGTGTTCGGCGTGCTGCACCGCGCCGTCGGGGAGGCGGTGGTGGAGGAGATCAGGCTGTTCGCCGCCGACCCGGTGACGGGCCGGCGCGGCGCCCCGGTCGACCGGATCGACGTGGGCGCGGGCGCGCTGGTCTTCTCCTACCAGCACCAGGTGGTCGTGACCGCCCGGGAACCGGAGGTGCGCGGATGAGCCGCGCCGCCGTCCCCGGCCTGCCCAGCCGACACCCGATCGGCGAGCAGCTGCCCGCGCTGTACGCCGACGACGACTTCGCGCAACGGTTCACGGCGGGACTGGACACCGTCCTGGCACCGGTGTTCACGACCCTCGACAACCTGCCCTCGTACTTCGATCCTCGCCTGGCCCCGACCGACTTCCTGGCCTGGCTGGCCACCTGGGTCGGCGGCACCGACGACCCGCGCTGGCCGCCGGAGCTGCGCCGCGAGGCGGTGGCCCGCGCGGTGGAACTGCACCGCTGGAGCGGCACCCGGCGCGGCCTGGTCGAGGCCCTGCGCCTGGTACTGGGCGTGTCCGCCGAGATCAGCGGGGACGGCGGGGCCGCCTGGTCGAACACGGCCGGTGCCGCGCTGCCGCCCGCCCCGGCCGACGAGGTGCTCGTCCGGGTGTGGGCGCGGCAGGGCGGCGCGGCGCAGGAGGTGGACGCGGACCGGGTCCGCGCGCTGGTCCGGCGCCTCTGCCCGGTCCACACGGTCTGCCGGGTGGAGGTCCTGCCGGGACCGCCCACGGGTGAGGAGGGGTGACGGCGATGCGCGAATGTCCCGTGTGCGGGGCTTCCAACGGCCCGACGGACGGCTTCTGCGGCAACTGCGGCTCGTACCTGGACTGGTCGGACGCACCGGCTGCCGACCCCCCGGCGGAGGCCGCCCCACCCCGGCCCGCCGACCCCTCGCCCCCCTCCGAGCCGCCGCCCACCGAGCCCCCGTCCTCCGAGCCCCAGTCCTCCGACCCGCCGCCTCCCGCCCCACCCCCCGACTCACCGCAGCCCGTGCGACCGGCGAAGGCCGTCGCGCCGCGTCCGGTCGTCCGGCCGGTCCCGGTGGACGAGGACACCGCCGGGGCGCCCTGTCCCTCCTGCGGCACGCCCAACCCGCCCGACCGCCGCTTCTGCCGCCGCTGCGCGACCCCGCTCACGCCCAGTACGACCCCACCGCCGCTCCCCTGGTGGCGGACGATCTGGCCACCGCGCCGCCGCACCCGCGCCGGCTCGGGCCGGACGACGCGCTTCCTGGTGGTCCTGGCCGTGGTGCTGGCCCTGTGCGCGGGCGCCCTCCTGCTCCTGCCCGCCGGCCGGAGCCTGATCGAGGACACCCGGGACAAGCTGGGCAAGAGCAAGCCGGTGACCCCGGTCCGCGTCGAGGCGAGTGCCGAAGTACCCGGCCACCCGGCCGGCAACGCCACCGACGGCCTCAGCAACCGCTACTGGGGCGCCCCCGGCCCGGGCGCCTCGGTGACGTACACCTTCGCCAAGCCGTTCCGCCTGGTGGCCGTGATCGTCACCAACGGCGCCTCGACCTCCCCCGAGGACTACGCCCGCGAGGGCCGGGCCCTCCGCATCGACCTGGAGGTGACGGCCTCGGACGGCCGGAAGACTCGCAAGCAGCTGACCCTGACCGACAAGCCCGGCCCGCAGACCTTCCCCACCGGCATCAGCGACGCCACCACCGTCCGACTGACCCTCGAAGCTCCGGCAGGCCTGGACGGCGACCGCCATCTCGCCCTGGCGGAGCTGGAGTTCTTCCAGCGGAGCTGAGACGGCCGTCGCACCCGTGAGGTCCGTCGCGGTGTTCACGGGCGCCGGAACTGCCGCAAGCGCGGGAAGCACCCGCCTGTGGACCGGCCGGCGACCTACCAGCTGCTCGCGGCCACCCGGAAAACCCGTTCAGGGCCCTGCGGCCGCCGCACGCCGGGCGCGGGCCGCGGCGCGCCCGCGGCGGGTCTGGTGCCGCGCGCAGAACTGGTCGAGGTCGGCAGCGAACCCGCCGACCCGATAGCGCGGGCCGCGCTGGAGGCCGCCGGGCCCGCCCATGCGCTGATCGCCACCAACCGCGCCCTGACCCGTGCCCCTCGCACCCGGCGGGTACCGGGTGCCTCGGCGGTGATGCCGTCCCGGCTGTGGCCAGGCCGCGGCATCGAAGTACGCCCACTCCAGGGCCATCCTCGCCGTGGAGCGGGGCGCGGGTGAGGCCGTCCCGGCTCCGCTCACTTCAGCGGCCGGGCACAGGCAGGCTCCGGCTCGGTGGTCACGACCCGCTCGGACGGACGAGTACAAGCCCGCAGCCGTACGCCCGTGCCGAACCGATGCCTTCCCTGAGGGTGGTGTGGAAGGCATCGGGGTCGGCCACGAGGAGCCTCCCCCTCGCTTCCGCGCGATTGATCTTCAGACCGGCGTGGTGGCTGCTCGTGACGGGGGGAAGGATGCGGACGGCGAGGGACCCCGGGTCGATCTCGGCACCGATGAACCGGGCTCCACTGCCCGTGGTGATGCCGTCGGGGGACGGCTGGGTGCGTTTGACCAGCCAGTCGCGTACGTGGTCCGGTCGAGCCGCGGGGAGCTTGCGTGAGCGGCCTCCCGGAATCTTCGGGTCTCCCCGGGCGACCAGTGCGTTGACGACGGTTCGGAACGTGAACTCATCACCCTTGCGGAGAGGTTGGTCGACGCCGATGGTCTCGATCCGGGTGGTGAGCGCGTCTCGGGGGATGAGGGACCAGTCCGGGGTGATCTTCGACTGGACGACCAGCAGCAGCGTGTTGGTCTTGAGGTCCACGTTCCAGGTCGACAGGATGCCCATCTGCGCGCGGGCGTCCGGCTGCCCGTCCTCGACCCAGCCGCGGAAGCCGCTCATCACGAGGCGGTGCATGTCCTGCGCGTCGAGGAGGCTTCGGGCCGCGACGGGGTGACGGACGTCCAGGGCGATGATGCTGTGACAGGCGATCAGGCGGGCCGTCATGGGATCAGGTCCTCCCAGTGGATGGCAGGTACCGGATCGGGGGCGAACCGGGTCCGGACCTCCCAGCGGACAGCGTGGACGCGCTGTCCGGGATCGAAGGTGAGGGGCTGATCAGTGGTC
Source organism: Kitasatospora sp. NPDC059327 (assembly GCF_042752535.1). Classification (NCBI taxonomy): domain Bacteria; kingdom Bacillati; phylum Actinomycetota; class Actinomycetes; order Kitasatosporales; family Streptomycetaceae; genus Kitasatospora; species Kitasatospora sp. NPDC059327. The sequence continues at coordinate 12,083 of NZ_JBHYYB010000127.1, forward strand.
CGGCTCGCTCCCCGGGTGTCAGGCGTGACCTCACACCACAGCCACGGGTCGCGGACGGCCCCGGGCAGCAGGCTCGTGGCCGGGAAGACCGTCTCCAGCGTGCCGGGATGCACCCCGCCGGCAATGGTGCCCGAGGGCGGGCAGGCCTTCCGGCCGAGCCAGAGCAGTCTCCTCGGCTGCTCCAGCGCGGCGGCGATCTCCTCCAGGAGAGCGAGGTCCGGGCTCTGGAAGCCCGCGACGAAGGCTGCGTCCGCCAGGTACCAGCGAGAGGTCTGCATCGGATCGCGGCGCAGGTTTCCCGCCGCGAGGGCCCCGGTCTCCTCGTCCGGGGCGATCTCCTTCGGGGCGCCGTACCAGGCGGCGAGCGCGGTGCCGGCGGAGTGACCGAACGTCGGACCGTTCTCGCCTTCGAGCGCCGCCGCCGCCGCGGTGGCGCGCCGGTGGTCGGTGATCACGTCGCGTGGACGCAGCGGCATGGGGCCGCCGCCGACGACCTGGTAGTCACGGACGGGTGCCCCGGGCCGATCGGCGCGGACGCCGAAGCGCAGCGCCGCCAGGTGCCCGATGTCGTCGCTGTAGTCCAGTCCGAGTGCGGCGGCGATCATGCCGACGCAGCCGGATTTGGTGGGGTGGAGCTGGGTGTCGCGACGATCGAAGTGCGAGCCCCTCCCCCAGGACTGCAGGGGCGCGGCGAGCCGTGCGAGGAGGACGGAGTCCGTCATGGGCGGCTCAGCTCCTCGATGGTGTCGACTTCGGTACCGGGCAGGGTCCCGTTCTTCGCCTCTTCGGCGAGAAGGCGTTCGACGGCGAGGTCGTAGGTGAGGAGGCGGGCGGGCGTGATGTCCTCGCGCTTGCGGGTGACCAGGGCGTGCTGGGCGAGGAGGCGGCGGGTCGCTTCGAGGGAGGCGGGCCCGTCGCTCTCCTCGAAGACGGCGCTCTCGAAGGCGAGGCCGTAGTTGAACGGGCGCTTGCCGTCGAAGGCCATCACGAGCTTGGGAAGCGATCCGGTGGACGCCGTGGTGTTCGTCTTGGCACGTGGCTGGGAGTTGACGAAGGCGTCGACCACTTCCAGCTCGGCCGCCGCCGCGGCGTCCTCGATCCGGTCCGCCGCCATACCCGCGGCCCTGAGGTTGGCGCGCAGCTTGTAGCGGTCCAGGACCGCGTGGCGGTAGAAGGTGCCGGAGACGAGGGACTGGTAGCCGGTCATGCCAGCGCCGGCGTCCTCGGCCGCGTCCAGGTAGTCGAGCGCGTTGGCGCGGGAGCGGCTCCTGCGATCGAGCTTGGCGTCGTCGGCAGCGCTGTAGAAGTCGTCGATGTGCTCAGCGGGCTGGACGGTGAAGGCGTGGGCGGTCTGGATGGCGCCGTCGACGTCGGGCGAGTCCGCGATCCCCGCGAGGAAGCGGCCGTAGAGGGCGATGTCGATCGCGTCCCCCGGTGCCAGTGCCGCCAGGACGGCGGCGCGCAGCTCCTTCGGCAGGACCGGGAGGGCCTCGCCCGCGTCGTCACCGCCGTGCCGCTCCGGCTCCTCCGCCGAGGTCCCCTCCTTGCGGGCCTTGGCCTTGGCCCGGCGTTTGGCCGCGCCGGCCGCCTTCTTCACGGCCGCCGCCGTCTGCGCGGCCAGGTATCCGGCGCTCCACTCAACGACCGTCTCGCGCCGCTCGGTCAGCCGGTCGGCGAGGACCTCGCCGGCATTCTCGGGAGCGAACAGCAGGACCTTGGTGAGGTCGGCGGTGTTGGGCTTGTCCCCGAACTTGAGTCCCACCCCGTTGAGTACGGCCTTGGCGGTCGGAAGCGCCGCCTCCTTGGGCCAACCCCGGGCTTCCAGCTCGGCAGCGGTGATCTTCGCCCACTCCCGCGTGCGCAGACCCATCGTGTGGCCGGCCAACGGCCCGTCCCCGGCGTTCGCCCGCGTGCGGGAGTAGGTGCGTTCCGCGCGCCGGCGCGCCTGCGAGGTGATCATGGTGCGGAGGTCTCCGCCGAGGCTGATCGCCTTGGGCATACCGTTCTCGTCACGTACCGGTAGGACCGCGACCATGGTCTCCAGGAGGTGGAGGGAGAGGTACTGCGGTCCGGCATCGGTGTCGGGGCTGGTCGTCACGGGGCGTCTCCGATCGGGGCATGGGCGGGGACGGTCCCGCGGGATTCCGGCGTGAAGGTCGGGGTGTGGAAGGAGCGGGCCCACTGGTACTGGACCGGCCTGCCGCGGTCGGACCACGAGGCGAGGTCCTCGGTGAGGCCCGCCCAGGACGGGGGGATGGTGTCGCAGGACCTGGCACGCTCCACCGCGTGCTGGAGGTGACGCCAGGGAATCCGGCGGGAGGCGACGACCCGGTCCAGCAGCCGAACGGCACCCGGGTTCGCCGGCCCCCGGCCCGCCCCCGTGCCGATCCGGCGCAGAGCGGCGCCGACGTCACCGAAGCCGGGAGACGGATCCAGCTGGCCGGCGTGGTAGCGGGCGAACAGGAAGGCGGCCTGCTCGAAGACCGGCCGGGTCTCCTCCGACGGCGCGAAGCTCGCCGCCGTCAGACGGGCATGGGTCAACGCGGCGGGGCGGCGCAGGTCGGCGAGCTGCCCGTACTGGCGAGCGCGGACGAGTCCGCAGAGCCAGACGGTGAGCCGCTGCCCCGGGGACGGTTCCGGGACGGTCGGTGCGGGGGCGGTCACGGGTGGTTCTCCTTCAGCGGGTCAGGCGCCTTGGGATGGTCGAGCTCAGCGGCCAGCCGCTCCTCGGCCTTCGCGCGGGCCCTCATGCCCTGGCCGGTCGCGGGGAGGCTGTCCAGTCTGGCGCCGAGGGCCTGCCTGCTGAGGGCCCGGACGGCAGCCCCGTAGTGGAAGACGGCGGCCGCCACCGGGTGACCGTCGGCGACGGCGTCGAGCATGGCGTGGAACTCCACGCCGGCGCCCGCCCACATCTCCGCCTCGCCGTTGAAACGCGCCAAATGATGAACCTTGTCGGACGGCTTGGGGTTCGTGTAGGCGTACTCGCGCGCGGTGGTAGCCGCCTTCTGAAGCGCGATCGCCGCGTACTCCGCGACAGCGGAGCCCTGTTCACTGGCGTGCCTGAGGTTTCCCTCACGGCCTGGGACGAAGGGGAACCGGTCGTCCACCCAGGCGATCGGGTTGCCCTGGTCCGCCAGCAGGCCGACGGCCCAGAGCTCCGGTCGCAGGCTGCGGAGCATGGCCAGGCGCCCGTACAGGTCGTTGCCCTTCATGCGTTCGGCGACCGCCGCGTACAGGGCGTGCGACTCGCACCACAAGTCGCGCGAGGCCTGCGGCCGGAAGGGCACGAGCTTGCGGTTGCGCATGACCAGCACCTCGTCCTGCCGGTAGGCGGCGGGCAGCTCGGTGAGCGTCTCGCCCGGCCCCACGAGGACTCGGTCGACGCCCGGTTCCCCGTTCTCCATCCGGACGGCGCGCAGGGCGATCGAACGGCCGAGGACGGTATGAAGGTCGGCCGGTCCATCGGGGCTGCGGACCTCCTCGGCACCGGTGTGGGTGAACGGCCTCCGCTCGCGGTCTCCCCAGGTCAGGTTGAGGGTGCCGACGTCGTCACCGTCCCAGGGCGCGAGGTTGAGCCGCAACGTGTCGCCGAGCGTCGGGCCGAGCGCGAAGACCCGGACGCGCGAACCCAGCCGACAGGTGGACAGGTTGGTGAACGGGGCCGGGAGACCCATCCGCTTGGCGGGAATCCGGGCGCGTCGGCCCTGCCCGAACGTGTGCTGCGTGAGCATCGCCCGCCAGGCGGCATCGGCCGGCAGCGGCTGGGCGTGGTGCAGGTGTCGGTGGTCGAAGTGCTGGTTGTAGTCACCGGCGTGCTCGATGACGAGCTGTGCGGGCCCGGTACCGAAGGCGTTCACATGCCGCAGCAGTGCGGCGTTCTGGCCCAGCGGACGGTCGGGGTCGAAGAGGTTCCACGTCCCGTCGTACTCCGCGAGCCGGTCCGCCGCCTCGGCGAGGGGCCGGCGCTCTTCCACCCACGTCAGCCATTCGCGATGGGTCTGCGGGTGGTGACCGACGGCGTACAACATCCCCAGCAGCCATTCGAGGAGCGCCGCGGTCTCTCCCGGGGTGCTCCCGTACACGGCGGCGATCCGGTCGGCGTCCCTCAGCGCCCGCACCCCCGAGACCTTCTGCGGCCCCGGCGGACCGTCGGGTGTCAGCGCGGGAATGCATGCTCGGTGCCGTGGATCCCAGTGCAAGATCGCCCCTCCCTTCGAAGCTGTCGACGTCCTCACCGACCGACTCCCAGCGAAAACCTCTGACTCGCATCGCCGTTGGGGTAGCGTCGCGGCATGACAGTAGCAGCTGCCGGAGGCGGTAGTTGACGGACCGACAGGTATCCAATATCGCCGCTCACCACGCTATTTGGGGGAAGACGGATCAGAGTCGCCGCTCGCGGGGGCACCGCCGCCCGGCCTGGAATCCGCTCGCGGCACACATGCTCGACACCGCCGCGTGCACCGGTCAGCTGTGGGATCGCTACCTCACGCCCGGCGTGCGCCTGCGGTTGGCCGAGGCGTTCGGAGCCGGCGACAAGGAGCGTGCGCGCAGGACGGTCATGTTCCTTGCCGGTCTGCACGACCTCGGCAAGGGTTCGGGCTGCTTCCAGCGGTCCTTCGGGACAGGCCGCAACGACGACCCGGGTCTGCGGGGCCCCGAACGGGCCGCGTGGCGTGCGCTCGCCGGCTCGGTCGGGCTCCCGCGCGACGACCGTCCCCACGAGCAGCCGAGTGCCCGGCACGAGCACATCACCGCCGCCCTCCTCCCACGGCTCCTCGGTTGCGAGTGCGTCGACTGCGGAGGCACGGGCGAGGAGAACCCGGGCCTGCACTCCGTCGCCCTGCTGCTCGGAGGACACCACGGTCACATCCCCGACCTCGACACCGTTCAACGCGCGGCCGGAGCAGTGCCGTTCGAGGACTGGAAACCGGTCCACGAAGCGCTCGTCAGCGAGTGCGCCGACCTGATCGGCGTGAACCCGGACGATCTCCCCGGCACCGTACGGCCCGAACGCCCCTCCGTACTGCCGGTGTTCACCGGTCTCGTCATCCTCGCTGACTGGATCGCCTCCAGCGACGACCATTTCACCTACCGCCGGCTCGACGAGCCCCCCGCCCGGTGGTGGTCGCAGTCGCAGCAGCAGGCCGAGGCGGCGATCACCGACCTGGCTCTCGACCGCTGGCTTCCCGCACCCCGGGCATGGCATGAACTGTTCCCCGGCTCGCAGCCCCGCGCGTTCCAGGCCGCCGCACTCGCCGCGCTGCCGACCGCGGGCCCGGCCATGGTCCTCGTCGAGTCCGGCACCGGATCAGGCAAGACCCGCCTGGCCTTCGCCATCGCCCACCACCTCGCACGGACGTGCGGGTACCAAGGACTGTTCATGGCACTGCCGACCCGCGCCGCCACCAACCAGGCAGCCGGCGAGCTGGAGAGGTTCGTCAAGCACTCCACAGACGCGTCGGCGGTGTCCAACCTGGCGGTCGTCCACGCCGCGGCCGAGGCATCCGAACAGGTCCACCGACTGATCGACGCCTCGACCGTCCGGCACCAGAACGCCCTGAGGTCCTTGCCCGACTCCGCCGCCGTGGCCGCTGCCGAGAGCGGGGAGCCCGGCCGGGTCGTCCTCAACCCGTGGTACCTGCGGCACAGCCTCGGCCTTGTCTCCCCCTTCGGCGTCGGCACCGTCGACCAGGTCGTCCTCGTCTCGCAACGGCCTCAGCACTGGATGCTGCGATTCCTCGGGCTGGCCGGAAAGACGGTGGTCATCGACGAGGCCCACACCTACGAACTCTTCCGGCAGGAAATGCTCGGTGCCACCGTCGAATGGCTCGCCGACGCGGGGGCTTCCGTCGTCGTCCTGTCCGCGACGCTCTCCACCGCCGTGCGGGAAGCACTCGTGAACGCCTGGTGCGCCGGCCGCCGGGTCGCGCTGAAGGACGCCGGCCAGACCGGCCCCGTCGCCGTCATCGATCAGGACGGAACCGTCCGCCGCGCCGGCACTTTCGACCCCTCGGCCGACCAGGCACCGTACGGCCGCACCGAGCTGCGCCTGAGGCCGCTGCCCGGGCCGGTCACGCTCGCCACGCACCTGCTCCGGGAGGCGGGCGACGGCGGCGTGACCGCCGTCGTCCGCAACCGCGTCGACTCCGCCGTCGAACTCCACAGCACACTGCGTGGCCTCGCCGCCGAGCACGGGTGGCACGAGCGCGAGATCGTCCTGCTGCACGGCCGGCTGATGGGACGTGACCGCCTACCGATCGAGTCGCGACTCCTCGACGTCCTCGGCCCCGCGCCTGACCGCGGCCGGCCCAACCCCTCACGCCCCCACCGGCTCGTCGTCGTCGCCACCCAGATCGTCGAGCAGTCCCTCGACATCGACTTCGACACCCTCTACACCGACCTCGCGCCGATCGACCTACTCATCCAGCGCCGCGGGCGCGTGCACCGCCACTCCTCCACCTGCCGGCCCGCCCACAGCCACGAGCCGATGGTCACCGTGCTCTGGCAACCCGACAGCTCGAATCTGCCCGTCGTCGAGCCTCCCGACGAAACCGTCGGCAGGCCCTACGGAAACCTGGACGGCCTCGTCTACGCCCCCTACCCGCTCGCCGCCTCCTGGCACGCCGTCGCCCGGCGCGCGGACAAGGACGGCCGGTGCGAGTTCGGCACCGATGAACACAGCGCCCTCATCAACGAGGTGTACGGTCCGGCAGAGCCCGAGCCCGGAGCCCTGGGACAACTGCTCACCCGAACAGGCGCCGCCTGGCGCGCCGCACTCGGCACCATGCGGGACGACGCCGAGACCCGCCCGGTCCACCCCTTCGGCCGGACGGGCCGACACCGCGCCACCGCCTTCGATCTCGCGTCCGGGAAAGCCCACGGGGGCGGGAGGCACGATGGCGCAGCGGGCATCGCCGCACGGTCCAGGCTCGGCGAGCCCGCCGTCGAATGCCTGGCGCTCTACCAGCACACCCGAAACGGGCGCACCTACCTCACCTACGACCCGCAGGGGCTCCTGCCCGCCGACACCCGCCACCACGCCGCCGACACCCCGGACCGCCGGCAGCGGCAGAGGGACTTCCTCCTCAACACGCTCAGCATCCCGGCGGCATGGCTCAGGCCTTCCGGGACGATCCCCCACCCCGGGGACTGGCCCAAGATCGACCGCCCTGCCCTGCGCTACCGACACACGGCGATCCTCGACGCCGGCACCGGCCGTTGCCTCAGCGGCCCACGCGGCATCACCTACTCCCCCGCACAGGGGCTGAGTCGATAGGGGCCGCAGTTCATCGGCCGGAAGCAGGTGGGTTCTCGGCGCCGATGGCCGGCGAGCGGTCCTGATCGTCCGCAGTCGCGTCCCGCTCCGGTCGGCAGGACGGCGCGACGCCCTTGGCGGGGGCCAAGGGGGGGGCGCCCGGGGGGGGCGGGGGGCGCGCCCGGGGCGGGGGGCGCGGGGGGGGGGGGGTGCC
>NZ_JBHYYB010000127.1:19561-22599 GCF_042752535.1 Kitasatospora sp. NPDC059327
CCCCTCTGGGGGGGGCTGGGCGTCCCGCCGGTGGGGGGGGGGCATTGGGCGCCCGCCCCGGGGGCGGCCGGGGGCCGCTCCGGGTCAGGCGGTCGCGGGGGCGGGGGTGTCCAGCTGCCGGCGCAGGCTCCCGACCACGTCGGCCAGGGCCGTGGCGTCGCCGGCCGCGCCGTAGACGTAGAAGTCGGGGCGGACCAGCACGGCGACCGAACCGGTCTTCGCGAGGTGCGGCAGGTAGAAGTCGTCGACGTCCACCACCTCGTCCTCGCCCGGCGCCGCGGTGGCCCCGGCCGGGAGGACGTGGACCAGGCGGGCACCGAGGCCCGTCAGGAAGTCCAGGTCCTCCGGGTCGAGGAGCTTCGCCGGGGGCTCGGTCGCCAGCAGCACGAAGCCGGAGCCGACCAGTTCGTCGAAGAGACCCTCCTCCGTGCCCCGGGCGACCCGGCCCTGTGGCATCAGGGTGCCCGCCGGGCGGGACAGCCGACCGGCGGCGTTCTTGTGCAGCAGGCCGCCGGTCAGCGGCATGAGCGGCGAGCGCTGCGGCACGGTGCCGGTCTCCGCCGCCCGCTTGGCGGAGGCCGCCATCACCAGGTCGCGGTCGGCGGCGGCGGCCGGGTCGCTCTGACAGATGATCTTGCCGAGGTTGACGGACATCCCGATGGCGTGCTGGACGTGCGCCCGGCGCTCCTCGGGGTAGCTGTCCAGCACCGACGCGCCCGCCTTGCCGTCCAGCACCAGGTCGAGCCGCCAGGCGAGGTTCGCCACGTCCCGGAAGCCGGAGGACATGCCCTGCCCCGCGAACGGGGGCATCACATGGGCCGCGTCACCGGCGATCAGCAGCCGGCCGGACCGCCACACGTTCGCGGACCGGGCCTCGAAGGTGTAGACGTGGTGCCGCTCCAGGGTCGCGTTGTCCGGGCGGACGTCGAAGAGTCCGAGCAGCTCCCAGGCCCGTTCCGGGGTGTTGAGGGCCGCCACGGTCTCGTCGCCGGTCCGCATGAACTCCCAGCGCCGGTGGCCCGGGCCGGCCGACACCTCGGTGCGCGGCCGCTCCGGGTCGCAGATCTGCAGGTTGTTCGGGCTGTAGGTGCGGGTGTCGTGCGGGACGACGTCGCAGATCAGCCAGTCGTGCGAGAAACCGAAGTCCTTCGCGTCGGTGCCGATGTGCCCGCGGACGAAGCTGTTGGCACCGTCGCAGCCGACCACCCAGTCGGCCGTGACGACCAGCTCGGAGCCGTCCTCGGCGACCGCGACGACCTCCACCTCGCCGCCCCGGTCGGTCAGTTCGACGGCCCGGTGGCCCCGGTGGACCGTCAGGCCCGGCAGCGCGGCGCCGCGCGCCATCAGCGCGTCCTCCAGACCCGGCTGGTACATCGACGTCGACTCCGGCCACCAGCAGAGGCCGCGCTCCTCGACGTCGATGTGGAGCAGCGGCACACCGGCCGCGTTCTCCCAGGTGTATTCGCCGGACGGCTCACCGATCCGGGCGATGTCCTCGGCGATGCCGGTCGAGGCGAGGATGCGGGCCCCCTCGCTGTCGAACGCCACCGCGCGGGGCATGGTGTAGGCCTTGAGCCAGCGCTCGACCACCGTCACCCGTCGGCCCTTCCGGGCCAGCAGGAGGGCCAGCACCTGGCCCACCGGGCCGTACCCGACGATCAGCACGTCGGTCTTCTCGACGGCGCCGCCCCGCTCCGCGGCCGGTGCCGTGTACTCGGTCCGCGTCATCTCAGCCCGCCGGGCGCAGGATCTGCTCGACGACCTCGCGGAAGACCTCCGGCCGGGCGAGCACGCGGATCTCCTCCTTGCCGTCCTCGACCTTGACGAAGCGCTTGCCGATCAGCACCAGCTGCCCGTTCTCCACCGCGCGGCTGTGGATGCGGGTGCCCACCAGTACCAGCTCAAGCGGGAAGTCCGCCAGGGTGGGGACAAGCTCCGTCCACTCCGCCAGCTGCCGGTCCTGGAGCTTGAACTTGTAGACCGAGCTCCAGGCCGCGCCCTGGCTGCGCCGCTGGAGGGTGCGGTAGTCGTCCTCCAGCACGAGCCGGTAGTCCACGCCGTACTGGGTCTGGATCTCCTCGGTGATCCGCAGCGGCTCCAGGAAGGACGGCCCGGCGAGGCCGACGTCGACCAGGTAGATCTCGCCGTCCAGGTGCACGCAGTTGAAGATGTGCTCCAGGTCGGGGCCGAACTCGCCGTTGACCTGGATGACCGCCGCGCCGAGGATCCGGACGTCGAAGCCGAGGTCCGTCAGCAGCCGGCGCATCAGGCCGTTCAGCTCGTAGCAGACGCCCCCGCGGCCGCCCTCGACGACGGCCGTGAAGACCTCGTCGTCGTCGATCGCGACGTCGCCCAGCACCTCGAACCCGCGTTCCCGGTCCGCGTTCAGGGAGTTGTCGAACGGGATCGCGATCAGGTGGCGCTTGTGGATCTGCCGCAGCGCGTCCAGCGTGGGCTCGGTCGGGCCGGTGTAGCCGATCTTCGCGAGATAAGCGTTCACGTCGAACATCTGGATCAGGACTCCTTGTACGTTCGTTGGTGGTGGATCGGGCTCACGCCGGGACGGCGGCGAGCCGCTCGCGAAGGAAGTCGACGATGTACGCCGGCGTCGGGTAGTCGAAGAGCAGCATCGGCGTGATCGCCAGGCCGGTGACCTCGACCAGACGGTTGCGCAGCTCCACCGCGCTCAGCGAGTTGAACCCCACCTCGAACAGCGGGCTCTCCTCGTCCAGTTCCACCTCGACCGACTGCTGTTCCAGCGCTGTGGTCGCCTCGGCGAGGATCAGGTCGAGCAGCAGTGCGGACTGCTCCTCGTCCGTCAGCCCGGCGAGCCGGGCGATCAGCTCGGCCGTGGTGGTGGCGTTCTCCTTGGCCTCTTCCTGCGGATCGGCGGCAGTGGTCTCGGTCATGGAACTCTTGGCCTCCAGCCAGTAGTGACGGTGTTGGAACGCGTAGGTCGGCAGGTCGATCCGGCGGGCGCCGGGGAGCAGGGTGGTCCAGTCGACGGTGGTGCCGTGGGTGTGCAGGCGGGCGAGCGC
>NZ_JBHYYB010000128.1:0-13620 GCF_042752535.1 Kitasatospora sp. NPDC059327
TCGGGAGTGCGGGGGTCGGGCAGCGCCACGTGGTCGCCGACCCACCACGACCGGTAGCCGAGTTCCTCGGCCAGGGCGGCCAGGCGCGCCGTCGCGCGCGGCCCGTGCGTCGCCTTGGCGCTGAGTCCGTACACCCCGAGTTCCATGACTTCCCACCTTGTTCGATGACGGCACGCGTACGGCCCGGACCACCGCGCGCACCCGGCGGCGTGCGCGGTTCACGGCCGTGGCTCCGTCCTACCCGAAGCCGCGCCCGCCGCGAGGGCGACGCGCCCCGGCACCGGCGGTGAGTCGCGCCGTCCTGGCCGGTGACGTCCGGGCCCGGAGTCGGCACGGCCTCGCCTCCCGCTCAGCCGTCGCCTGCCCGGCGGCGGCAGTCCTGCCCGCCGGGCGGCGGGAAGGGGCGAGGGGCGCGCGAACGTCGGAGCGCCTCCGCGCGGTCGGCCGCCCCCGACACATACTCTGCACACTTACGGTCTCTGTCCGGCCTCGCCGGCGAGCCGGTGCCGCTGCCCCACCCCTCGGACGGGAGCCGCACAGGACGAGACGTCGACACCCGACAACGAGGCCCAGGAGCCCGGGCACGCCACCGGCCCGACACCTGCCTCCCACCGGACCGCACGTCGACGCGACACTCCTCGACCGCGGGCTTGAACGGAGAGCGGAGGAAGCGAACCGGTCCGTCCTGCGCGGGCTGTCGGCGTACCGGCCGCCCCGGGCGAGGCGTGCCGGGGCACGCACCACGCGCCGGGCGTGGTCGTACGAAAGGTGTCGGTATGACGGTGGTAGGCGGGTCGGCGGGGCTGCTGCGGCGGGCGTGGGCGGTGAACCGGCCGTTGGTCCTCACCGGGGCCCTGATGGTGCTGGTGCTGGCCGTCGCCCTGACGGGTCTGGTCGTGGGGCGACAGTCGATCACCGGGCAGCCGGCCTGGGCGAAGCCGACCAGGTTCGCGCTGTCGATCTGCCTCTACTGCCTCACGCTGACGTGGCTGCTGACCTTCGTCCGCGGCCGTGAGCGCCTCGTACGCACGGTCTCCCGGGTGACCGCGGTGGCGCTGAGCGTGGAGATGGCCCTGATCGCGGGCGCGGCCGCGGCCGGGACCACCAGCCACTTCAACTTCACCACCGCCACCGCGACGGGCGTGTGGATGACGATGGCCGTCTTCATCGTGGCCGCCTGGGTGATGAACCTGGCGACCGCCGTCCTGCTGCTGTCCCAGCGGGTGGAACCACCCGCGTTCGCGTGGGGGCTGCGCCTGGGCGCGGGCGTGAGCTGCCTCGGGATGGCCGTCGCGTTCCTGATGACCCTGCCGACACGCGCGCAGCGCGAGGCCGCCGCCGCCGGGCACGGCATGCCCGTCATCGGCGCGCACACCGTCGGACACGCCGACGGCGGCCCGGGGCTGCCGGTCACGGACTGGAGCACGCTCGGCGGCGATCTGCGGATCCCTCACTTCGTCGGTCTGCACGCGCTCCAGGTACTGCCGTTGCTCGGCATCCTCCTCACGCACCGGCCGCGCCGGGCGTCGCCCGGCCACCGTGCGGCGCTGATGTGGATCGCGGCGCTGTCCTATCTCGGCCTGATGGTCGTGCTGACCTGGCAGGCCCTCCGCGCCCAGCCGGTCACCGCTCCCGACGCGCCGACCGTCGCCGCGCTCCTCGTCCTGGCCGCCACCGCCTGCGCCGCCGCGTTCCTGGTCCTGCGACACGCCCGCGCCACGGACGGCTGATCCCACCCGCTGATCCCACCCGCCCGGAACGACCCTTGGCACGGCACCGCTCCCCCGAACCGGCCCAGGCACGGTCACCGTCCGGCCCGCCGAGGATCGCGACAGCTCCGGCGCGACGGCTCCGGCGCGGTGGCGCGGCGCCGTCCTCCGGCCGGGCTCGGGCCCGTGAGGCCGAGCCCGGCTCCAGGGGGGCATCGCGCCACCCGGCCGGACGTCAGTCCGGCACGGTGGTGAGGCGAGCCACCACCGCTGGTCGGCTCCCGCGCGACCGTCCCGGATGATCGGCTCCGTGCGGTGCGCGGTGGCCTCTCCGCTCGCGTCGGAGCACTGGCCGAGGGCTCACGATTGTCGCGTGGCCGGATCGTACGACCGGCGTTGCGCCGGAACGCCGGGCGCGCGGTTGGAGAGCCGGACGGGCGTACCGGCGGAGCCGGCGCCCTCCCGCACGGCCGGGCGGCTGCCCGGGGCGCGGACGGTGCCGTCACCGGGACGCGTCCACCACCGGGCGAGGTCGCGGGAGGCGAGTCGCGGTGGCCCCGCGTCGGCGTCGGTCGCCTCGACGCCGCGGTCGCCGCCCACCTCCTGGATCTCGCCCGCACGCGTGGCCGCGAGGCGGTACGCGTGCCCGGCGGTGGTCGGGAAGGCGAGGGTGGGTCCGTCGAAGGTGACGGGGACCGGGGCGCCGGAGCCGTCCGTCACCGTCACGGTCCGCCCGGGCCAGGGGTTGGTGACCTGCGCCGTCCCGCTCTGTTCACTGGTGAGTCGGAGCCGGCTGGGGGTGGTTCCGTCGGTGCGTGCCGAGAGGAGGAAGCCGCCCGGGACCCGCAGGTCGGTGAAGCTCGCGGGGCGGCCCGGGATCCAGTGGGGGAAGTAGGTGATGGTGTCGGCTTCCCGCCGGGCGAGCATCGCGTGGAGGGTCTCGATGGCGCCGACGGTCTCCAGGCCTCCGCCGTCGGAGTGCACGGTGAGGTTGGGCCGCATCCGGTTGCTGATCTGCTGGACGAACAGGTCGTGGAGGCGCTGCGCGGGGTAGCCCAGTTTGGCCGCCAGCGGGAAGCTCTTGGGGAAGTTGTTGCCCTGCCCCCACGAGTCGTAGGCGTCGAGGGTGTCGATGGCCGTCCTGGGGTCGTGCTGTGCGCCGAGCGGGTCGATCCATTCCAGGGCGACGATGGTGCGGCCGACGAGGGGACCGAAGTCGGTGTTGGTGTAGTCGCGGTTGTAGACCGTCCGGCCCCGGTAGGTCGCGGTCGGGGGCGGTGGCAGGTGGTCGAGGATGTCCTGCCAGGTGCCGCGCGGTCCGGGGTCCTGGTCGAGGGTCAGGCTGTAGCGCGTGAGCGCGGACAGGACCATGCGGATGGCGCCGAGGGTGAGGGTGTCGTCCTTCGCCCAGTCCTCCTCGTGGGCCGCGCCCATGGCGTGGTAGCGGCCGTCGGCGGCCTTGGGGCCGAGGTAGGAGATCCAGAAGTCGCCCACCTGCTTGAGGAAGGGGTAGAGGTGGCTGGCGAGGTAGGCGCGGTCCTGTCCGTACTCGTAGGTGGCGATGAGGGGGACGGCGGCGAAGCTGGCGTCGATGGTCTGGTTGCCGTACCAGCCGCCCTGGTCGGTGTCCGAGGAACCGGAGGTGACTCCCCACGGGCCGATGTTGACGGGGTAGAGCAGCCCCTTGGTCGTGGTCCCGAGCGCGTCCTTGAACTGCTGGGAGAAGGCGGCGCCACCGGCCGGTCGCGACGGTAGGGCCGCGAGGTCCCTGAGGGCCGTGGGCCGGTAGTCGAGGACGGCCCGGACCGCCGGTTCGGCCGTGTCGCCGCGGTTGCCGCTGAACGCTCCGTAGTACGGGGCCTGGAAGTTGTAGTTGAGGTGGTAGTCGCCGTGCCAGAGCGGGGTGTCGGTGGTGATCCAGGGTCCGTACAGGCCGGGTGCCACGCTGCCGGCGCGGCTGGCGGCGCCCAGCGCGTACAGCGAGCCGTAGTAGTAGCGCATCAGCGTGAGGTCCTCGCCGCCGTCCGGCTGGAAGACCTCGACGTGGGAGCGCAGCCAGTAGTTCTTCCACCAGTCCTGGCGTGCGGCGTCGAGCGTGGCGACGCGCGCCGGGGTCGCCCGCGCCGCCGCGCCGCGGGCCTGCCGGAGATGGGAGGTGCTGTTCCTGCCGCCGCGGATCGCGGTGACCAGCGTGACCGGTTCGGACGCGGTGACCGAGAAGGTCAGCGTGGAGGTGTTGGGCGCGGAGACGGCGGGCGTGGCGGAGGCGCCGAGGACCCGGGTGGCCACGCCGACCCGGTTGACCCAGAGGGAATCGGGGGTGCTCGCGGTCTGCCGGGTGGCCCAGGCGGTGTCACCGGTGGTGCCGGCGGCGGCGGGGTGGTCGGGGTTGTCGCCGCGTCCCCACACCTCGGCGAGCACGGGCACGGAGTCCGTACTGGTGGTGCGGACCTGGGTGACGACGGTGTCCTCGGAGTCGGCGACCCAGGAGGTCACCGTGACGGGCCTGGCGGAGATCGAGATCGAGGAGCGCACCTCCCCGCGGCGGATGTCCTGGGTCTGCTCGAAGGCGGTGCCTTCGTCGCCGCGGTCGTACGGAGTGCGAACGGTCAGTCCGCCGATGGTGATGGGGGTGTTGTTGCCGGGGCTCTTGCTGCTCCAGAAGTCGTTGCGGCCGAAGTAGAGGCTCTGCCGGTGCTCCGAACCGCCGACCGCCACACCCAGGTTGCCGTTGCCGAGCAGCGAGCCCGTGGTGTAGCCGTCGGTCTGAACGTCGCTCGGGGGGCTGGAGTGGACGCCGGCCAGTCGGTCGAGCCGTTGGGACAGGTCGGCCCACTCCGACGCGCGGTCGGCGGTGGAGGCGTACGACGTCGTGCCGGCGTGCGCGCCGGCGGGTACCGCGGTCGGGCCGAGGGCGATCACGGTGGCGAGTGCGGCCGCGGCCGTGACCGCTCGGGTGGCCACGGCTGTTCGGCGACGGTGCATGGGTTCCTCCGAGAGGTGGGGGGTGGGTGCGGTTCACGCGACCGTTCAGAGTTCGACGACGGTTCCGGTGCGGCGGGCGCGCTCGGCGGCGAACACGACGCGGTGGCCGGCCAGGCTGGCGTCGATGCCGGAGACGATGAGCTCGGGGCGGCCGGTGTGCAGGGCGTCGAGGAAGGCGTTGAACATCGCCTCGTCGCCGCCGGCATGGCCCTCGGCGGCCGAGGAACCGTCGAGTGAGGTGTCGAGGACGGTGCGGGTCTCGGTGCGGAAGTCGAAGACCTCGATGTGGCGACCGTCGCCGGTGAGTTGGCCGCGGGTGCCGAAGATCTTGGTGTGGCGGTTCTCCAGTGGAGTGAAGGCGGTCAGCGTGAACGAGGCGGTGACACCCCCCTCGAACTCCAGGTTGACCACCTGGTGGTCGGGGACGTCGTTGTCGCTGTGGTAGACGCAGCGCCCGTACGGCCCGTCGGTCAACGCGGCGGTCAGCGCCCGCTCGGTCAGCTCGCCGGCGGTGACGATCCGGGTGAAGTACCGCTTGGTGCCCGCGTGGCGCAGGCCGGCGCGGTACAGCGTGGTGGCCGAGTAGGCGCAGGAGTCCTGCAGCGGGCAGGTCACGCACCGGTCGGTGGCGCCCTCGGGGGCCGCTTCGCGGCGGAAGTGGGTGAGCGACCCGAAGGAACCGACCCTGACCACCCGGCGCCCGACGACGGCGGCGATCCAGTCGATGTCGTGGCAGGACTTGGCCAGCAGCAGGGAGGAGGACTCGTCCTCGCGGCGCCAGTTCCCGCGGACGAAGGAGTGCGCGAAGTGGTAGTGGCCGATCGGTTCCAGGTGCTGGAGGGAGACGATGTCGCCGATCGCGCCTTCGGCCAGCAGGTGCTTGAGCTTGACGGTGTAGGGCGTGTAGCGCATGACGTGACACACCGCGAGGGCCGTGCCGTTGCGCCGCGCCGCCTCGGCGATGGCCTCGCAGTCGGCCTCGTTGGTGGCCATCGGCTTCTCCAGCAGGAGCTGGTAGCCGCGTTCCGCCAGGGCGGTGGCCGCGGCAGCGTGTTCGGCGTCCTGCACGGCGATCACCGCGACGTCGGCCAGCCGCGGGCGCGCCAGCAGGTCACGCCAGTGGGTGAACCGGAACTCGGGGGCTATCCGGTGCCTTGCCGCGAAGGCGTGGCGGACCCGCTCGCGCGGCTCGGCCACGGCCGTCACGCGTGCCGCCTCGGGCCGCCCGGCGGCGAGGTCGGCGTAGGCCGCGCCGCGGGCGCCGGCGCCGAGGATCGCCAGGGTGAGCGGACGGTTCAGGGGGCGGCCCAGGTCGCCGGTGACGAACGCCTCGGACGTGGTGGCGGGGGTGGGGTTCAACAGCTGCTCCTGTGAGGGGACCGAGGGGTGGCTCGTCGATGGGACCGAGGGGAGCGATGGGCGGTCAGCCCTTGGTCGCCCCGCCGGTGAGACCCTTGACGAAGTGCTTCTGGAAGGCGAGGTAGAACAGGAGGACGGGAAGGGTCGCCAGGAACATGAAGGCGAAGACCTGGCCGTAGTCGCTCTGGTGCTCGCCGATCGCCCGGTAGACGCCCACCGTGACGGTGGTGCCGGTCGCGGGGCCCAGGAGGATCAGCGGGTTGAGGAAGTCGTTCCAGATCCATACCCCGAGGAAGATCAGCACGCTGGCCGAGGCGGGCCGCAGCAGGGGGAACACGACCTGCCAGAAGATCCGGAGGCGTCCGGCGCCGTCGAGGGCGGCCGCCTCCTCCAGCTCGATCGGAACGGTCCTCACGAAGCCGGTGAAGACCAGGACACCGAACGGCACGTAGTAGCCGACGTTGACCAGCACCAGGCCGGGGAGCGTGGCCATCAGCCCGAGCGGGCGCAGCACTTCGGTGATCGGCTCCAGGATCACGGCGGGCGGGATCATCAGCCCGCACAGCAGCAGCGCGAGCGCCGCCCTGGCCCACCGGCCGTCGGCGCGGGCCAGGTAGTGGCCGAGCATCGCCGAGACCACGGTCAGCGTCGTGACGGAGATCGCGGTGACCTGAAGGCTGTTGATCAGGCCGTACCAGAACAGGTGGTCCGGACGGGAGAAGACCATCTGGAGCGAGTCCAGGGTCGGCGGGACGGGCAGGCCCGCCGGGTGGGCGGTGATGTCCTGACCGCGCTTGAGGACGTTGACCAGGACCTCGTACAGCGGCAGGAAGAACACCGCGGTCACGAAGGTCGCGGCGATCGGACGAACCCACGGGGTGGTGCGCGCTGCGCTGCCGGTGCTCACAGAGCGGCCTCCCGTCGCCGCAGGAGGCGCAGGGCCAGGACCGAGACCACCGCGACCACGACGAGCATCAGGGTCGCCATCGCCGAGCCGTAGCCGACGCGGTTGTCGGTGAACGTGGTCCGCACGACCTGGAAGGCGATGGTCGAGGTGGTGCCCTCACCGGGCCCGCCGTTGGTGAGTACCTGGACCTGGTCGTAGGCCTTGAAGCCGGTGATCAGCAGCATGACGGTGTTGATGGTCAGTGCCGGCGCCAGCATCGGCCAGGTGATGTGACGGAACCGGGTCAGTCGGCCGGCCCCGTCGATCTCGGCGGCCTCCAGAAGCTCGGCCGGGACGGCGGCCAGACCCGCCAGGTAGACCACCACGCAGAATCCCAGCATCTGCCAGGTGATGATGAACGCCACCGTGTACAGGGCCAGGTCGGGATCGGACAGCCAGCCGGGCGGACGCGCCACGCCCAGACCGCGCAGCACGGAGTTCAGCAGTCCGTCGTCGGCGAGGATGGCCTGCCAGAGGACCGCGACCACGACCGAGGACAGCACGACCGGGGTGAAGAACACGGAGCGCAGCAGGTTGTACAGCCGGCCCCGCCGGTCCAGCAGCAGCGCGACGGCGAGTCCCAGGACGTTGGCCAGGACGGTCAGGATCGCCGTGACGGTCAGGGTGTTCCGGAGTGCGCCGGTGAAGTCGGTGTCCTGTAACAGCCGGACGTAGTTGTCGAGCCCCACCCAGGTCGTGGGCGGGTTGGCGGGGTTGCGGTCGGTGAAGCCGGTCCGCACCGTCATGGCGATCGGCAGCAGGACGAAGGCGAGGTAGAGAAGCAGGCCGGGTGCGCCGAAGGTGAGGAAGGACAGTGCCTTCGCCGGTCGGGGCCGGCCGCGCGGTCGGCGCCGGCCGGCCGGTGGGGGCGCGCCGCGGCTCGTGCCGCGGGAGCCGGTGCCCGCTTGGCGGGTCAAGGTCGCGGACATGGTGCTCTCCCTGCTCTCCTGTTTCCTCGGGCCGGGCGCCGGATGGTGCGGTCGGGGCCGGCCGTGCGGTCGGGGCCAGCCCCTTCGCTCGTTCCGGGGCCGGCGGGGGGTCGGCCGGGGCGCGGCTACTGGACCGCCTTGGCCCACTGGTCGTCGAGGAAGGAGCCGAACTGGTCGGGGCCCTTCCTGCCGTTGATCAGGTCGGCGACTCCGGCGGCCGCCTTGTCGGCGACGCCCGCCGGCATCGAGCCGTCACCGGTCTCGATCGAGAAGGCGTTGACGATCGCGTCGCGCTCGGCCGCCCGCCGGTACAGGTCCACGGTCAGGGCGTACACGGTGCCCGTGTCGGTGGGCGGGGTGTAGTTCTTCAGCGCGATGATCGAGCCGTCGGTGCGCACCGAGTTGTCCAGCGAGGTCTTGTCGAGCATGAACGTCAGCGCCCACTTCTTGGCCAGGTCGACGTCGGACGCCTTCGACGACACCGACATGCCGCCGCCCGTGTAGGCGGGCACCACCAGCGAGCCGTCATCGGTGGGCCAGGCGAACACGCCGACCTCGAAGCCCGGCTTCCTGGCGTCGGCGGACGCGGCGAACCAGGAGCCCATCGGGTACATCGCGCCCTTGCTGTCGCGGAACGCCTGCTCGTTGTCGGCGTAGGAGCGGGAGAGACCGGCCGGGTCGAGGTAGCCCTTCCTGGCCAGGTCGGCGACCTTGGTCACCGCCTTGGTGAACGCGGGATCGGTGAACCTGGCCTTGCCGGCGGCCTTCCGGGCCAGCCAGTCGGGGGTCTGCCGGTAGGTGTCGGTGGCCACCGCACCGATCAGCGGGTACATGTCGGCCCAGGTGTCCTTGCCACCGCCGCCCACGACGAACGGGGTGATGCCCGTGGCCTTGAGCTTGGCGCTCGCGTCCAGGAGTTCCTGGTAGGTGTTCGGCGGGGCGGTGACGCCGGCCTCGGCGAAGGCGGCCTTGTTGTAGTAGACGAGCGGTATGGGCTGTGTGTTGTAGGGAAGTTGGTAGATCCTGCCGCCGATCGGATGGGAGTGCGGCGCGACGAACTCCGCCAGCTCCGGATCCGTCCACGGCGCCAGCTGTCCCGCCTGCGCGAAGCCGTTGGGCGAGACCGCGATCATGATGTCCGGTAACTGGCCCGAGGCGGCGAGCTGTTTGGCGTAGCCGGCCCGGTCCGCCGAGGGGGCTACCAGCTTCTTGACGGTGACGCCCGGGACCTTGGCCGAGGCCCGGGCGATCGCGTCGTCCCAGTACCGCGCCGTCAGGTTCGGTGTCTCGAAGGTCAGAAAGGTCAGGGTGACGTCGCCGGCCCGGGCGACTCCGCCTCCGGAGGCGCCGGCCGCGCAGCCGGAAAGGGCGAGTGCGGTCGTGAGGGCAACGGCGATGAGCGTCGATCGTCTGTGCACGGCAGATCCTTCCCGGCCCGAGGTGCGGGGCCGGACGCGTCGGGGGTCACGGAACGTGCGAAGCCAACAGGAGGGACGTCGGGGCTCTGCTCGGGGAGGGCGCCGGTCGCCGCGGTGGCGGGGGGACGCGCCGATGGAGGGGTGGACGCGCCGATAGTTTATTGATGCATTGACTAAAATAACTTGCTAAAGTCTGATCGCGGGTCGGCGGCGCTGTCAAGAGGGGGACCGATGGGAAGAACGGGTGGCGACGGGTCGCTGCTGCAGCGCATCAACACCGTCGCCGTGCTCCGGTCGCTGCACGGCGCGCGGCCGCTGACGCTGCGTGATCTCGCCCAGGCGGTCGGCGTGTCCCGCAACACCGCGGAGGACGCCGCACTCGCGCTGGTCCGCGCGGGCCTCGTCGAGGAGTTCGTACCGCGGACCGACGAGCGCCCGGTCGGCCGCCCGGCCAAGTGGTACCGGTTCCGCGACGACCACGGCTACGTCGTGGGCGTGGACCTGGCCGTCCACGAGGTCAACGTGCTCGTCACGGACCTGGCCGGCACCGAGCGCTCCCGGCACACCCGAAGACTCGACCCGGGAGCCACCGCGGACAGCCGTGTCTCGACGGCCCGCGCGGCGATCGGGTCGGCGATCCACGAGGCCGGTGTCCCCGACACCCGGATCCTCGCCGTCGGGGCCGCCACCAGCGGCATCGTCGACGGCGACGGACGGGTGGCCCGCAGCGACCGGCTCCCGCAGACCCGGGGCCACCGACTCGCCGACGGGCTCGCCGTGTTCCCGGGGGTGCCGGTGCTCGTCGGCAACGACGCCAGACTGGCCACCCGCGCCGAACGCTGGCGGGGCACCGGCCGCGAGAGCGACAACTTCGTCAACATCGTCGCCGGCCGGCACATCACCGCCGGCATCGTCCTGGGCGGCCGGGTGCTCCAGGGCGTCCACGGCGCCGCCGGCGAGATCGGGGTGCTGCCCGAAGCCCGCTGGCGATCGGCGCTGGACGCGATGGCCGGCTGGCCGGACGACCGCGAAACCACCGTCCGCGCCGCCGCCGCCGGCAACGCCGAAGCGCGGGCCCGCGTCCACGAGCTCGCCGGACACCTGGCCACGGGCATCGCCGCGATCGTCCTGACCGTCGACCCCGAGTGCGTCATCCTCTCCGGAGGGCTCAGCCGCGCCGGGCACACCCTCCTCGACCCGCTCCAGCAGCACCTCGACGCCAAGACCCTGTTCCCCGTCCCCATCCGCCTGTCCACCCTCGGCCACGACGCGGTCGCGCTCGGCGCCGTCCGCATCGCCCTCGACAGCGTCGAGCAGGACCTCTTCGACACGGACTCCGCCCGACTCGCGGCGGCACTGGGCGGCTGAGGCCCCCGCGAGCGCGCGGCGCCCTCGGTCGGCGACCCGACCGGCGGGAGCGGGATCCCGGGGGAAACCACCGGGCGTGAGCCGCCCGCTCCGCTCGTCGGAAGCGGGCGGGTCTCGCGCGGAGGCTGGGCGGACGGGGCTGTCTCCGGCCCGCCGGAGAGCGAACCGGGAAGCGGGCCGGAGACAGTGGGGTGGGGCCCGGCGGTCAGGCCCGCCGCGGCCGGGTCGGGTCCGGTACCGGACGGTACGTCAACCGGGCCGCGAGTCGCGGGGCCGACGGCCTGAGCCGGTGCGGGTCGGCCGCGACCTCCCTCAGCGAGTGCAGCGCAGGCTGTCCAGGTTCACCGCCTCCCCCATGGCGCGCATGCCCGCGTCGCTGGGGTGCAGACGGTCTCCGCTGTCGTACGCGGGGAGCATGCGCGACGGTTGGGCCGGGTCGCGGACGACCGCGTCGAAGTCGACCACCGCGTCGAAGAGCCCGCCGTTCCTGATGAACGCGTTCGCCTCCTGGCGGATCTGCTCGCCCGCGGCCGTCCAGGTGTTCCACCCACCGAAGGGCAGGATCGTCGCCCCCACCACGCAGACGCCGGCCGTGTGCGCGCGGCCCACGATGTCGCGGTAGCCGTCGATCAGGTCCTGGGAGCTCGGCACGTTGTTGAGGATGTCGTTGACGCCTTCGAGGAGGATGACCGTGCGCAGCCCTCGCTGTGACAGCACGTCGCGCCGCAGGCGCTTGACCGCGCTCTCGCCACGGCCGTCCTGCAGGACCCGGTTGCCGACGATGCCCTCGTTCGCCACGCCCTTGACCAGGTTCCCGGGGGCGCTCTGGAGCCGGGCCGCCAGAACGTCCGGCCAGCGGCGGTTGGCGTTCCGGGTGGAGTACCAACCGTCCGTGATGGAATCGCCCAACGCGGCGACAGCGCCGGTACCGGCGGGGGCGTCGGCCACGACGGCATCCAGGTAGAACCAGCTGGTGACGGTTTGCGTGAAGGCCGCGCCGGCCTCGCCCCCCGCGTGATTGCCCTGGGGCGCCACGTAGGACGTCTGCATCGCCGCGTCGTGGCCGGTCACGGTACCGGAGGCCCGCTGGACGTAGAGGCTGACGGCGAGGTCGGAGCCGGCCCCGACCGTGATGCCGAGCGGGTCGCTGTAGAGCGTGCCCCCCGCGGGGACGGTCACCGAGGTGGCGCCGCCGAACGTCAGCGGGCGGTTGCTGCCGGACGCCACGGCGGCGCCCGAGGACCGCAGACCCATCCGGACGTCGCCGAACGTCACCGGCTGCGTGCCGAAGGCGTTCGACAACCGGATCCGCACGGCACTTCCTCCCGTGCTGGTGCGGACGATGAGGCGGTAGGTCCGGTCCTGGACGGCGTTGCCGCCGAGACGGTCGGTGCTCGCCGCCCACGTCACGACCTGCGTCGTCGCGAGCGTGCGGGTGAACTGTTCGTTGCCCGCCGTGCCGCAGGGCCACTGAATGAAACGGGCGCCGTCAGTCACGGCGCCGTACTGCACGTTCAGGCATTTGCCGCTGTGCCGGGCGACCAGACGGTACGCAGCGTTGCCCCGGTCGTCGAGCTTCCATTGAGAACTCGCCGTCCCGGTGCAGTCGTCCTGCTCGACCGCCGCCGCGTCGGCCGTGGACGCTCCCCTGACGGTGAGGCAGCGTCCGCTGTGCTGGGCGACGAGGCTGACGTAGCCGGCGCCGGCGTCCTCCAGGCGCCACTGCTGGTCCAGACCGCCGACGCAGGTCCGCTGTTCGGCCTGGACGGCGTTGGCGAGGTCACCCTGAGGAATGGTCAGGCACTTCCCACTGTGCCGGGCGGCGAAGGTGTAGGCCGGACCGGGGTCCCCGACCGAGCCGGTCGAGGCGGCCGGCATGGTGGCCGCGGCGCCGGCCGCGGGCACAACCGGCACCAGAAGACTCAGGATGACGGCGATGAGGAGAAGCCAGGATCTTCGCACTTCGTGTCCCTCTCTCTGCGGAGGCGGCCATCGGCCGCTCGCGAATTCGTGTGAACCTTGTCCGGCACTCCGCCGGACCACCCGGGATCCCTGGAACCGCGCCGGACTCCAGGGCGAGAGATGGCTGGCCGGAGTGATCGTCAAGCAACCTGCTGGGTGTGCTGGAATCCCCGGTGCGGCGCCCTTGCCGGACACGCACGGCCGCGGATTCCGGGGACCGCACCGAGGCTCCGGCCGCCCGTCGATCCGCCTGACGCGGAGAGCCACGACGAGGCGGGCGGATCCCGGCAGCACACACCCACACCACCAGGGCGGTCCCGTCCGAGCGCGGCGCCGCCGTGACCGTCGTCGGCAACCTCACCGACCGGACGGCCGCGCTCGCGTGCATCCCAACGCAGACCGCCACGCACCGCCAGATATCCACCGGAATGTGCGGCGAACGGTCGAACGGTGCGCCGAGCGGTGCGCCCAACGGTCGAGCGGATACCGGCTCCTGCCACTGACTTGCCGTCACCCGGCACCCACCAGCCCCTACAGGTGGTCAGCGCGTCGATCAGGCAGTGCCGTCCCACCCGTCCGGAGCACGATGCGCGCGGCGTCGGCGGTGGCCGGATCGGAGGTCCGGCGGAGGGCAGCCACCAAGTACCGGCGCGGCGGTGGCCGCCCGGTAGGGCAGCCACCGCCGCGAGGGACGCCTGCGGGCGCTTGATCGTGGGGTCGCTCCGGATGTCCGCCCGACTCCGGCCGGTCGGGGTCGGTGGTGGAGACGAGGAGGTGGACGTCGCTGAGGCGATCGGTGCAGCGGTCGGTCCGCCCCAGGGCGCGCCAGTCGGGGTGGGGGGGGGGGGAGGGCCCGGGGGCCCCCCCCCCCCGGGGGGGGGCGGAGGGGCCGGCCCGGGGGGGGTGGGAAGAGGGGGGCGGGTCTGTTGGGGGCCCAAAGGTGT
>NZ_JBHYYB010000128.1:13630-20763 GCF_042752535.1 Kitasatospora sp. NPDC059327
ACCGCGGTCTGTCCCGCGGTCCCACACCGACGCGGTGTCAGGCCGAGTGACCGAGCGCGGTTGCGCTGAGCACGATGGGGCTGATGACGTCCTCACCCTTGTCGTTGATCCAGGTGGCGGTGAGCTTCGCCTGGACACCGGTGCGCGTGTCGGCCTCCAGCTTGAGGAAGGTGCGTGGCGTGTCGGCCCTGGCCATGAGGCCGGGCGGGGTCGACGCCTGGTCCATGCCGCCCGTCTTGTCGTGCAGCGGGCTGACGACGAACTCCCACAGGTCGTAGCCGACCTGCGGATCTCCGTTGTTCTTCAGGGCACGGGAGACGTGGATGTCCCCGCTGAGCAGAACGCAGCCCTTGACGTTGTTGGTCCTGATGAAGTCGAAGAGCTCGGCCTTCTCGACTCCGTAGGTGTCCCAGTGGTCGCTCTCGGGACCGTCCTTGTCGTACCAGGTCATCCCCGAGGCGAGGATCTTGAAGGTGGCGGTGCTCTTGCCCAGCCGGTCGAACAGCCACGCCTTCTGGACCGGCCCCATGCAGACCCTCGGGTTGGCACTCGCGTTGGAGAACCATCGCGGGTCGACGAGGAACACCTCGATCGGGCCGCGCCGGAAGGAGGTGTGGATGCCCTCACCGGGGCCCCGGCCGGTCAGCAGGGTGACCTTCCCGGTGGAATCGGGGACGGTGCCGGTGGCGTGGCCGAAGTCCGCGTTGGCGCGGTAGTCGACGAACGCCCTACGGAACGCGGCCTTCCCGGCGAAGTTGCCGTCGGAGCCGTTGGCGCCGAAGTCGTGGTCGTCCCACGTTCCCCAGGTCGGCATCGACCTGACCAGGTTGTCGATTCCTGGCGCGGCCAGGAATTCCCGGTGGGTCCTGCGCGCCCTGGGCAGAGCGAAAGCGGCCGTGGATTCCTTCGGAATCCCCCGGTCGGCGTACGGGGTGTCGCCGAGCATGACGAAGCCCTCGCAGCCCTTGTCGATGATCCGGGTCCACACGGAGTTCGACGGGGTGTGCGCGCAGGAGCCAAAGCCCAGGGTGACCCTGGTGGCCGCGTCCGGCGCCGGCGCGGTGGTGAACTTCCCGGTCATCGGGACGAAGGGCACACCGGTCTGCGACGTGGCCGGGGTGATGGCGAAGGTGTAGCCCGTGTTCGCCGCCAGGCCCGTCACGTCGAACAGCAGGGTGTTGTCGTTGTCCGTCGAGATCTGGGCTTGCGGGGTGGGGGTGACGGTCGACCCGTCGGCCGTTCTCCTCACCTCGCACTTCCAGGTCGGGTAGGTCGCCGGGTTCAGACCCGGCCGGGCCCAGATCCGGGCCCTGCTCTCGTCCACGTGACCGACGAGCGGACCGGCCTTCGGCGCCTCGGTCTGACCCACGTTGGACGTGGGGTTCGCCCGCACCCACGTCACGTAGTCCGCCAGGGCGTGGAAGAACTTGTGACTGTCCTCGATGGCGGCAGCGGACTCGACCGCCGTCGTACGGTCCGCCGCGTAGCACTTGTCGATGGTGAGGCTGGAGATCAGGTACCTCCCGGATCCGCTCTTGCCTTCCACCAGGGCCGCCGGGAAGCTCTCCCCCGGCGCACAGGACAGCAGCACGCGCATCTCGGCCCAGGCGCCGATCGACTCCCAACTGGTCCAGACGCTCCCCCCGTCGCCGCGCTTGGTACGGCGGCCGGTGAGCACCGGCTGGGTGGACGACGGGGCGGACGGCGCCGTCAGCGCCCTCACCAGCGAATGGCCGGTGTCCACCGGGTAGATCGCGTTGGAGTCGTAGTCGGTGCGCACCGCGTGCATCGGGATCGAGTCGTACTGGTACTCAGTGACCGGAAGGTAGGAGACACCGACGCCGGGATAGTCGGGCTGGGCGAGTTCGAGCACCACCCCGCCGGCCTTGACGAACCCCTGCAGCGAGTCGCGCTGGTTCGTCACGAAGGTGGAGTACTTGGTCAGGGCGCCGCTGTTGGCGAAGCTGCCGAAGGCGATCAGGTGCACGGTCTTGGCCTGGGCGTTCGCCGCACGGGCCGGGTCCAGGTCGATCACCTCGAAGCCGGCGTTCTGCAACAGGGCCTTCAGCCCCTGGGCGTTCGTGTGCACGTCGACCTCGTCCAGCACCGCCGCGACCAGCCCCGACGAGGGATGCGAGTGCGCCTCGGCGGTGGTGCCGGTCAGGGCGTTGCCGGCGGCGGCCGCCACCGCGCCGGCGCCCAGCAGCTGCACCACCCTGCGGCGACTGAGCTCGGAGGGAGTGCGGGAAGAGTCGTCCATGGTCTTCTCCTGACGTGATGGGTGCCTGCCGATGCCGTCGCGTCACGGCCCTGAACAGGGCGTGGCCCAGTCGGGGGGGGTGGGGGCGTCGCGGGTCGGCCGGACGAGCGTCTGTGGCCGCTTGGGTGGGCCGCTGCGGAGGTGCGCGAGAACGGGCCAAACGGGGCCGGGTGGTTGAGTGGAACTACAGCGGCAGCGCGATGGCGCCGTCAAGACGCGTTCACCCGGATACCCGCCCACCGAATCGGGCGGGTGGGGTGAAGGACGAACCCGGCGAACGGGGCGGGTTGTCGTGCCGGTTCTCGATCCGGTCGGGGGGCGGTTCTCGCGGGTCGGGACGCTCTCCGGGGAGTCCGCGATGAGCCCGCCCTACCGACGGGGACGTACGGGCCGGCGCTCGACACGGTCGACCCGGGAGAATCCGATGATCAGTCATGTTCCTTTGTGATCAAGAGAGTTGTTCCTTCCATCGTCTCGCGGCGGCCGGATCCTCTCCGCCCGGTCCGGCTGCATCGCGAAGGACTCGGCGGCCCGCGCAGCGCCATGTCCGACAGGCTCCGGGCCGACGTGAACCGGGTGTCACGGAACCGAAACCTCCGCGCCATATCCGCGAATTCCCATCGCGGCCCATGGGCGCGCGGGCACCGTGCGGCGCCCATACGATTCCGCTATCCGCCCCATCAGCGATTCGGGTCTTGCCGCCGTCGCCCCACCGGCAGACCATCGAAACCCACGCGCCCGGGACGGGGGCGTGGCAGTGCCGCCGCGCCGGGGAACCGGACACCCGCTCCACCTGAACAAGAGGCGGGTGGACTCGCCCCGGGCACGGCGGCGCCTCACACCACCCCCGGGAAAGCGGCAGCTACTCCACGCCGCGCGCGAGGCTTCGCCGTCCCTACGGCCACCTCGACCTCACCCGGGGCACGACGGTCGACAACGATCACCGTCACCCGCCCCGCAGCCGACCCCGCCGAGCTCTTGCGGCTCCTCCGCCAGGCCACCCGGTCACCGGTGACGGCCCCGCCCTCACAGCCCCATTCGGATGGTATGCGAACAATCCTCTTGGCGTGGTTACGGTTCCCCAGAACCCGGAGCCATAGCCTCCCAACCGTCGTGGGTCTCCTTCCCACGGCGTCATCCGATCACCCCGAGGCGGACGATCCATGGCACTGACACCGATCGACGGCTTCACCGTCGACCATCCCGACAGCGACAAACGCACGATCCAGTTCCTGTGGGGGGACCTGACCCAGCTCGCGTCGACCGACGAGGTCGATGTCCTGGTCGTCTCCTGCCGGCCCAACGACTACACCCCGACAGCGGGTACCCTCGTCGGCGCGCTGGCCCAGGCGGGCGTCTCCGTCGAAGCACTGGCCCGGAACAAGGCCGCCGACTACCGGCCGCATCTGCCGTGCTGGATCTCACAGCCGGTGACGGCCCCCGGGCCCGGGATTCGGTTCAAGCACATCCTGGTCTTCGAACCGGCCGACCCGCTCGCCGATGCCCTGGCCTCGGCCTGGACCATCTTCCAGGCGCTCGCCTGCTTCTCCCCCTCCGCCCCAGTGAGCGTCGCCACCCCACTGGTGTGCGCCGGAGCGCGCGGCGCGGATCCCGCCGACGCGCTGTCGGCCCTCACGTGGGCGGCCGCGCACTACGGATCGTCGAACACCACACAGGTATCCACCGTGAAGGTCGTGGCGTTGACCCAGGACCTCGGCAGCAGGCTCGACCCCACGTTCACCGCGATCAAGAACGACTACGACAACGTCTTCGGCCTACCTCTTGAGGGCTACTCCCAAGTCGTCGAGGAGGCCCAGGCGCAGATCAACGGCGCTCATCTGCCGCCGTCGGTCACCTATCGCCAGGCCGTGGCGGTCTGCATCTACACGACCAGCTACTACAAAGCGATCAACGCGGTGCTGCGCACGGGCCCCACCGGCCCCGACTGGCGCAGGATGTTCCCCCTGGTGGAAGCCATCGACTCCGGCCTGTGGAACATGAACGCCCACACCGGAAACAGCCTGCGCGGCGAGAATATGTCTGATGATCGGATCAAACAGCACGTGGTGGGCCACCAGATCACCAACGCCGCCTACACGAGTGCGTCGACCGACCAGCCGTTCGGAGGGAACGCCCAGACCACCATCGACGGCAAGACCGGCGTCGAGATCTGGAACTACTCGCTGTTCCGTGAGGAGGACGAAGTGCTCTTCCACCGCAACTTCACCTACCAGGTGGACACCCGCAGCCAGGACAGCAGCAACACCTGGCACTTCGGCGTCCACGAGATCGTCACCGACTCGTGCGGAGGGTCGCACGATGCCTGAGCTGACATCGGATTCGGCCCGCGAGATCATCTCCCTGTACCACCGGACGATGCGAGAGCCCGACGCGTCCCCTCCTCCACTGGGGATGACCCCCGCCGAGCAGTTCGCCGTCGAGGCCTCACCCCGCGGCCTCACCGAGTCGGGCTTCGACTGGAAGAACTGGGAACCGTACCAGGACAACCGGATCTCCGACCCCGCGTTCATCGCCTCGGCCGACACCGCCACCCTCCGCCGGATCGCCACCACCCACCTGCGCCTCGACCGCTTCGTCGGCGGTCACCTGGAGAAGATCGAGGAGACGGGAATCCTCGCCACCATCGTCGACCGCCTCCAGGACCTGGTGGACAGCGGCGACCTGTGAACCGTCCCCGGCCGTGACCGCTCACCGCCGCACCCGGCTCCCACGGCGGCCCGCCGTGGGAGCCGAACACGCAACGGAGTCGGTCCTGGTGACACCGGGTGAGCGTCCGCCCGCGCACCACCTCGCCGCGTCGCCGGAACCGCTGCCATGCTGACGACATGAACGAGGATGCGGCCGGGTAGAAGAAGCGGACGGGTACGGGTACGGGTACGGGTTCGCCGTTCCAGCGCGGACGGCGCACGGTCGTGGTGGACCGCGGGGAACCCGTCCCAGCACACCCTCGACACCCCACGAACGCCGATACGTGCTGCCCGACCGGCGCGTCCAACGGCAGGCCGCCCCCGTCGCCGCCGCCGGCGCGGCAGCCGCGCTGGAGCACGCCCGAAAGACGGTCAGCCTTGCCGCCCGGCCTAGCGTCTACGGCGCGAGCGCCGCCAGCTACGACGCACTGACCCGCCGCAAGGGCTCCTTCGCCACCTTCCAGAAGGGCATGGCTGCCGCCCTGGAAGCCGGCATCCCGATGCGCCTCAACCTGGTCGTCACCGAGCACTCCGCCGACGAGGAGGCCGCGATGGTCGCCATGGCGGAGAACTGGGGCCTGGAGCACAACTCCTACGTCAACATGGCCCCGACGATCTACGGCGGCGCCGAGTCCCTGCCGGCCCAGTCCGCCAAGCACCTGCGCCAGCGCAAGGTGTTCTCCGGCTGCAACGCGGGCCACACGTTCTTCCACTCCGACCCGCACGGCATCGCGTCGATCTGCAAGGTCGGCCGTGACCCGAACGTGGACCTGATCGCCGAAGGCGTCGACGGGCTGCGCAAGCTCGGCGCCATCGCCGACTCCCTCATGCTTCGCACCGGTGGGTGCTCCGGCTGCCAGCTCTCAGGCTCCTGCGGGGTCTGCCGGCCCATGGCCAAGCTCTACCAGGAGGCGAAGGCACCACTCGCAAGTTACTGCCAGCACGGACGACAGAAGGAAGAGGTACCCGCATGAAGCCGGAAGCCCTGATCCAGCTCGGCGCCACCCGCGCCAGCGTGGTCGAGATCGAGCTCGTCAACGACCTGGACGACCTCGCCGAGTCCACGAAGTGCTCGTGCAACGCGGGTGACGACAACCCGTTCTAACCCCTGAAACGGTCAGAACCTTGCAGGCCCCGGCGGATTTCCGTCGGGGCCTGCGGCACGAGACGCCCGTGAGTAGGGTTTGGTCATGGAACTGGAGTGGGACTGGTTGAGCCCCGTGCTGACCGTGCCGTACGTGCCGACCCTCGGCCCGATCCACCCGGGTGCCCTCAGCCCGGACCTCTTCGCCGAGGTCCTGGCCGTGGCTGCCACCGGCCGGTTCCTGGCGCACGACAAGGACCAGCGGTGGAGCGACGAGAAGGACGAGACGGTCCTGACCGCGGCCGTCGTCCACCGCCCCGGCCTGACGCTGATCCCCACCCTCACCCGGCGCGGCCGGGACTGCGTGAAGCTGCACCACTACAGCGCCGAGGCGCCGGATCTGCCTGATCTGCTCGACCTGGCCTCCAAGCTGGCGGCCGACCACGGCGCCCAGACGGCCCGGGTCGTGTGGTTCCAGCCAGGCGCCACCGCGCTGATGCCCGCCGGGACGGCGTGCACCAGGGTCCAGCTCAAGCAGTTCACCCACGACGGGCCGCCGCAGCCCGCCGTGCGCGACCTGCGCGAGCACCCGCCGACCATCGTGGCCACCTTCGCCGACTTTGCCCAGCAGATGGCCGCAGACGGCTTCGCGTTCCTCTGGGACCGCTTCCAGGACGGCCAGCTCGACAGTCCCCTCCTAACCATCACCGCCGACAACCGGGTGGTCGGCGCGATCGGCCCGATGGAGATCATGAAGGACCCGGCCGGAGCCGCCCGGCTGCTGCCGCAGTACTTCGGCGTCCTGCCCGACCAGCGCGGCCACGGACATGGCCGCACGCTCTGGCGGGCGGCCATGCACTGGGGCCGGGCCAACGGCGCCGCCTACCAGCTTCTCCAGACTGAACTGGGCGGCGCATCCGACCGTCTCTGCCAGGCCGAAGGGCTCGAAAGCCTCGGCTTCGTCCTCACCACCACGGCGAGCACCCGCTAGATGATTGATGCGAAGGGTTAGTGGTCGTAGGCGGTCAGCGAGCGCATGACGGGTTGGCCGGTGTGGTCGTTGTGCCAGATCGCGCAGGTC
>NZ_JBHYYB010000129.1:0-20748 GCF_042752535.1 Kitasatospora sp. NPDC059327
CGCGGCGGACGGGCCGCTCGGGGCCGCCGACCGCGGGTCCGGCGCCGGCGGGGTGCTCGCGGGCGGCGGCGTGCTCGGCGCCGCCGTCGGCCCGGGCGAGGGTTCCGGCTCGGGCGAGGGTGCGACGGGGGCCGGGGGCGAGGCTTCGACGGTGACCGGGGCGGCGCCCGCGGACGGTGAACCGGACCGGCCGGGCCCGTCGGGCACCGCACCACCACCGGCCGCCGGACCGGGCCCGGCCGACTCCGCCGGCTCGGGCGGCACCGACGGCTCCGCCGGGGCGGCGGAGTCGTCGGGAACGGAGCCGGCGGGAACGGAGCCGGCGGGAACGGAGCCGGCGGTGGCCTCCGGCCCGCCCACGACCTCCTGCGGGCCGGCCGGCCGCACCGG
Organism: Kitasatospora sp. NPDC059327; assembly: GCF_042752535.1. Classification (NCBI taxonomy): domain Bacteria; kingdom Bacillati; phylum Actinomycetota; class Actinomycetes; order Kitasatosporales; family Streptomycetaceae; genus Kitasatospora; species Kitasatospora sp. NPDC059327. The sequence goes on from NZ_JBHYYB010000129.1 coordinate 391, forward strand.
CGCGGCCGCCGTCGCCGGCGCCACCACGGCCAGCGGCAGGACGAGCCCGAGCGCCGCGATCGCCAGCAGCCGCCCCAGCCGGCGGTCGCCACGACGGCCCCGGCGGGCGCCGGTACCGGCCCGGCCCCGGGTACGACACCGGGTACGGCCCTGGGACGGCGCGGTGGGCAGCGGCCCGAGGAACGCGTTCGAAGGTGCGGCCACGGTCGAGGTCCTTCCGACGGCCGACCGCGCACAGGCGCGGTCGGCGGCGGGACAGCTCCGGACCAGCGTCACACAATCGGGCATTCCGGGCATTTCGAACGACTGTGCACCAACCGTCGCCCGACCACCGCCTCCCCCGGCCGCCCCGCCGCCCCCGGGAGGGCGTCAGGCCCGCAGCACCACCTTGCCGACCTGCTCACCGTTCTCCAGCGCCCGGTGCCCGGCCGCCGCCTCGGTCAGCGGCAGCACCCGGTCGATCACCGGCCGGACCAGGCCCGACTCGACCAGCGGCCAGACGTGCTCGCGCACCGCCGCGACGATCGCCGCCTTCTCCGCCAGCGGCCGCCCGCGCAGATTGGTGGCGATCACCGCGCCGCGCTTGCGCAGCAGCGTGTTGAGGTTGATCTCGCCCTGCACCCCGCCCTGCAGCCCGATGATCACCAGCCGGCCGTTGACCGCCAGCGCGTCCACGTTCCGCTGCAGGTACGCGGCGCCCATGAGGTCCAGGATCACGTCCGCCCCGGCGCCGCCGGTGGCCTCCCTGAGCACCTCGACGAAGTCCTGCTCGCGGTAGTCGATCGTGATGTCGGCGCCGAGCTCGGCGCACCGGGCCAGCTTCTCGGCGCTGCCCGCCGTCACCGCCACCCGGGCACCGACCGCCTTGGCCAGCTGGATCGCCATCGTCCCGATGCCGCTGGCCCCGCCGTGCAGCAGCACCGTCTCCCCCGGCCGCAGGTGCGCGACCAGGAAGACGTTGGACCACACCGTCGCGGCGACCTCCGGCAGCGCGGCGGCCTCCTCCGGGGTGAGCCCCTTCGGCACCGGCAGCAGCTGACCGACCGGCACCGCGACCCGCTGCGCGTACCCGCCGCCCGACAGCAGCGCACAGACCTCGTCGCCGATGCCCCAGCCGGCCACCCCGGGCCCGAGGGCGACGATCCGACCCGAGCACTCCAGGCCGGGATAGGGCGAGCTGCCGGGCGGCGGATCGTAGAAGCCCTGCCGCTGGAGCAGGTCGGCCCGGTTCACCGCGGTCGCCGCCACCTCGACCAGGACCTCGCCGTCACCGGGCACCGGCTCCGGCACCTCGGCCCAGACCAGTGCCTCGGGCCCGCCGGGTTCAGGAATCGTCATCGCATGCATGACCCGAAGCTACTGCGTCCCGGCGGCCGCGCGGGGGCGCCCCGCGCGGTCGGCGGCGGCACCGGCCCGGGCCAGTGCGCCCGCCGGCCCGGCCCGGTGGGAGCGTCCGGCTCAGCCCGCCAGCCCGGCCAGCACCTCGGCGCCCGGCAGGGCCGCCAGCGCCCGGCCCGGCAGGATCAGCTTGCCCCGCCGCCGCCCGCTTCCCACCAGCACGTACGGCGCCCGGGCCACCGCCTCGTCGATCAGCAGCGGCCAGTCGGCCGGCAGCCCGACCGGGGTGATGCCGCCGTACTCCATCCCCGTCCGCTCGACCGCCGCGTCCATCGGCGCGAACGAGGCCTTGCGCGCCTCCAGGCGCCGGCGGACGGCCTGGTTCACGTCCAGCCGGGTGTGGGCGAGCACCACGCAGGCGGCCTGCGTGGTCTCCCCGCCGCGCTTGGCGGCGACCACCACGCAGTTCGCCGACGCCTCCAACGGCACCCCGTAGGTCTCGCAGAACACCGCGGTGTCCGCCTTCTCCGGGTCGGTGTCCACGTAGAGCACGGACCGGGCGGCCTCCCGGTCGTCCCAGCTCCCGAGGGCCTCGGCCACCGGCCGGGCGAGGAGCCCGACGACCTCCAGGGCCGGGGCGACCGTCTCGAACGTGCCGAACGGGGGCTGCGGTTGCTCAGTCATGGGACGAACTGTAGCCACCGCCAGATCACTTGATGACGATCACCCGGTCGGTGAGCTGGAGCACCTGGGCCTCCGGCTCGGTGTAGTTGATCACCCGGCGGCCCCGGACCACCGCGACCACGAGGTCCTCGCACGCGCGCGGGCCGTGCCCCGCCTCGGCCCGGGTCACCGGGCGCTCGATCACGTCCAGGCCGTTGCCGTAGGTGAGCAGGTCCTCCATCACCGCGCCGGCGTGCGGGCTGAGCATCGACATGCCGAGCAGCCGGCCCGCCGAACTGGAGCTGGTCACCACCACATCGGCGCCGCTCTGCCGCAGCAGCGGCGCGTTCTCGTCCTCCCGGACGGCCGCGACCACGGTGGCGGCCTTGGTGAGCTGGCGCGCGGTCAGCGTGATCAGGACGGCGGTGTCGTCGCGCTCGGGCGCCACCACCACCCGCGCGGCCGCGGGCAGTCCGGCGCGCAGCAGAGTGTCGGTCCGGGTCGCGTCGCCGACCACCCCCACCAGCCCGTGCTGGGCGGCCTGGTCGATCACCTTGCGCTGCGGGTCGACCACCACGATGTCCTCCTTGCGCACCCCCTGGCCGAGCAGGGTGTCGACGGCGCTGCGCCCCTTGGTGCCGTAGCCGATCACGACGGTGTGCTCGCGCACGGTGGACCTCCAGCGGTTCAACCGCCACTGCTGGCGGGTGCGTTCGGTGAGCACTTCCAAGGTCGTGCCGACCAGGATGATCAGGAAGACCACGCGCAGCGGAGTGATCACGAAGATATTGGTGAGCCGGGCGCTGTCACTGAACGGGGTGATGTCGCCGTACCCGGTGGTGGAGAGCGTCACGGTGGCGTAGTACGCCGCGTCCAGGAAGCTCAGCCCGCCGCCGGCGTTGTCGTTGTAGCCGGCCCGGTCCAACCAGACGATCACGGTGGTGGCCACCAGCACGGCGAGCGCCACCAGCAGCCGTGAGCCGACCTGCCGGACGGCGGGCGCGGACGGCCGCGCGGGCAGCACGATGCCGGCGTCCGCCCACGGCTCGGTGCCGGGGGTCACCGGGCGCAGGGGCGATTCGCGGCGACGCCCGCTCACGGGACCTCCAGGAGTTCGACGGTGTCGCCGGCCGCCGCGCCGCCGGGCGCCACCACGGCGAGCGCCTCGGCGCGGGCCAGACCGCGCAGCATCGCCGGGCCGTCGAAGGCCAGCGGGACCACGCCGTGGACGGTGCGGCGCACCGGCAGCAACCGGGTGTCGGCCGGGTGACCGGCCAGGTCGACGGCGGCGAGCGCGAGGTCCGGCTCGCCGGTGGACCGGCCGCCCCGGGCGTACAGCAGCGGCAGGGCGAGGGTGACGGTGCCGGCCACCGCGGCCAGCGGGTTGCCCGGCAGGCCCACCAGGTGCCGGCCGCCCGGGAGCTCGGCGAGCAGCATCGGGTGGCCGGGGCGGACGGCGACGCCGTCCACCAGCAACCGGCCGCCGGCCTCGGCCAGGGCCCGGTGCAGGTAGTCGACCGGCCCGGCGGCCGTCCCGCCGGTGGTGATCACCACATCGGCGGTGGAGTGCCGGACGGCGTCCCGGAGCAGTCCGAAGTCGTCGCGGACGGACCGCGCCTCCCCCACCTCGGCCCCGGCCGCCCGCAGCCAGGGCGGCAGCAGCGGGCCGAGCGCGTCCCGGACCAGGCCGGACCCAGGGATCCCGAAGCCGAGCAGTTCGTCGCCGAGGACGAGGAGTTCGACGACCGGGCGGCGGCGGACCGCCAGCAGGTCGTAGCCGCAGGCCGCGGCCAGGCCCAGCACGGCCGGTCCGACCGGGGTGCCGGCGGCCAGCAGCGCCTCGCCGCGGCGGCACTCCTGCCCGCGCGGGCGGACGTCCTGACCGGTGGTCAGCGAGCCCGGGCCGCGGTCGTGCAGCAGGGCTCCGACCCGCTCACCGTGCTCGCGGCGGAGCACCGCGGTGGCCCCGGACGGGAGCCGGGCACCGGTGGCGATCTCGGCGGCCGCGCCGTCGGCCAGCGGCGGCACGCTCGGCTGCCCGGCCAGCACCCGCCCGACGACCCGCCAGGGGCCCGGTCCGGCGACGGCCCAGCCGTCCATCGCCGAGGTGTCGAAGGAGGGCAGGTCGGTGAGGGCGGTGAGCGGTTCGGCGAGGGTCCGGCCCAGCGCGTCGGCCAGGTCCAGTCGCTGCGGCGGGAGCGGGTTCAGCCCGGCCCGGCGGGCGGCGGCCCTGGCCCGCGGCCAGGTCAGGGACCGGGCGGCGGAACGCCGGCCGGGCACCGCGGCCTCCTCGACGGTGCTCACGGGTGCTCCGGCCCGGCCGCCGCCGTCCAGCGCGCGGCGAGGTCGGCGGTGCGCCGGGACGCCTCGGCGACGGCCTCCGGGCCCCCACCGCGCTGCGCGGCCGCGTAGCCGATCAGGAAGGCGGTCAGCGGCGCGGCCGGCCGGGCCACCCCGTGCGCGACCACCCGGGCGAGGTCGAGCAGTCCGGGGACGTCGACGTCCAGGTCGATCCCCAGTTCGGCCCGGACCTCGGCCATCCAGTCATCCAGCGTGCGCTCCATGGGCCCCATGCTGCCTGATCGGCGGTTTCCCCGTGATGTTTCCCCGGTGGCAGACGCGCGTCGTTTCCCGCACGACGGGCCACCGGGCCCGTGCGCGGGGCCCTGTCCCGCCCGCCGCGGCCGCTACCGGCGGTCGCGCTCGCGGGCCCGCTCCAGCTCCTCCCAGGTGTCGCAGTCGTGGGTGACGTCGTCGGTGTCGGCCAGCCGGAGGGTGCGCAGGCCGCCGGTCAGCCGGCGCAGCGGCAGCCCGGCCGGCTCCCCGGCGGCCGCCAGCGCGGCGCGCAGCGCGGCGGTGCGGTAGGCGGCGGCGAGCGGCTGGTCGTGTCCGGCGGCGTCGACCAGGACGACGGCCCCGGTCGCCGGCCCCGCCCCGGCGAGGGCCGCGACCAGCCGGCCGACGGTCCGCTCGTCCAGGAACGGCAGGTCGGCGGCGAGCAGCAGCACCACCTCGGCCGTCACCTCGGCCAGGCCCGCCGCGACGGCCGCCACCGGACCGCCGCCGGGCGGCCGCTCCCGGGTCCAGCGGACCCCGGTCCGGACGGTGGGCCTGGCCGGACCGACCACCACGGTGGTGCGGGCCCCGGCGGCGGCGGCGAGCACCCGGTCGAGCAGCGCCCGCCCGCCGACGGTCAGCGCGGGCTTGTCCGTGCCGCCGAGCCGGCGGGCGGCGCCCCCGGCCGGCACGATCACGTCGTACGGCGTCATGCCGCCAGTATCCGCCCGGGACCGGGTCGGTCCTCGGGGTCGGTCCTCGGGGTCAGTCCTCGGGGTCCTCGTCGACGATCTCGGCGTCGACGATCCCGTCGTCCTCCTCCGGGGCCCGGCGGACCACCACTCCGTCGTCCTCCGGGGCCGGGCGGCGGGCCAGGTTGGCGGCGGCGCTCAGCTCCAGGATGGCCGGCAGGGTCAGCTCCCCGTACCGCTCGCCCACCGCCGCGACCAGTTCCTCCGCGTCGGCCGGGCCCTCGGCCAGCAACCGGTCGAAGTCCCGCAGGTAGTCGCCGGTGAAGGCGAGCACCCGGGCCGCGTCGTCGTCCTGCTCGGGCGCCCGGTGGCCGGCGATCACCCGCTCCGCGCCGAGCGCGGCGATCCGGCCGAGGTTGCCTACCCAGGCGGTGCGCTGGTCCGGGGTGGTGTCGGCCGTCCACACGTGGGTGCCGTTGTAGACGAAGTCACCGGCGATCACGGTGCGGATGCTCGGCACGTGGACGACCGTGGAGCCCTCGCAGTCGCCCTGGCCGAGCAGCAGCACCGGGATCACCTGGCGGTCGACCATCAACGGCTGGGGCAGCAGCGGCGCGGGCACCAGCGGGTGGTCGGGGATGTCGTCGCCGTACACCGGCTTCCACTGGGCGACCTTGGCGGCGGCGGTGCGCAGGATGCCGTCCACCACCGGCGGCGCGGCCAGCAGCCGCGCCTCCGGGAAGAGCTTCAGCACCTCCTCGGCGCCGAAGTAGTGGTCCGGGTGGTGGTGGGTGACCACGATGGCCAGCAGCCGGCGGTTCTTGCCGGCCACCCACTCGGCCAGCTCACGGCCGGCGCTGCGGGTCAGCTGGGCGTCGACCAGGATCGCGGTGCGCTCACCGAGGATCAGCGTGGAGGTGGCGAAGAAGGCCGACTCGGGACCGGTGAAGACGGCGGTCTCCAACGGCCGGGCACCGGCCGGCTCGGGGCCGGTGGTCCCCGCGGCCCGGTCGGCCCCGGCGAGGTCGCCGGCCGCGGCGCCCGCGTGCTCCGCGTCGGCGCTCCCCTCGGGCGAGGACGACGTCACTGGCTGCTCCCTCCGGTCGGCGCGCGGACTCCCTGCGCCCTACAGCATGGGAGCACCGCCCGCCGATTGCGCGGAAGGCGCGCCCGGCGGGCGCGCCTTCCCGGTCGTGCCCGGAGCCCGTCGGAGCCCCGGTCAGGCGGCCGGCGCCTTCGCCCGGCGCGCCGCGTCCTCCAGTGCCCGGGCCTTGGAGTCGGCGGCCTGCTGCACGAAGTCGGCCATCGCGGGCACGGTCGCCGCCAGGGTGAACTCGGGGACGATGAAGTCGACCTCCAGCCCGAGCATCCCGGTCAGCACCTTCTCCAGGTAGGTGGTGACGAACTCGTACGGCTCCCGCGGGGCGCCGGGCGCGTACGAGCCGCCGCGTGCCGCGACCACCGTCACCGGCGTGCCCGCCGCCGAGGGGGTGTCGCCCGCCGTGCGGCCCATCAGGATCACCTGGTCCAGCCAGGCCTTGAGGCTGGACGGGATCGTGAAGTTGTACATCGGGGTGCCGATCACGATCGCGTCGGCCTGCTCCAGCTCCGCCATCAGCTCCTCGCGCAGGGCGAAGGCGGCCGCCTGCTCGGGGTCGCGCCCGTCGGCCGGGGTGAAGGCGGCGGAGATGCCGTGGGCGTCCAGGTGCGGCAGCTGCTGGGCGGCGAGGTCGCGGTGGATCACCACGCCGTCCGGGTGCTGGGCCTGCCAGGCGGCCCGGTAGGCGGCCGAGACCTCGCGGGAGACGGAGCCGTCGGTGAACGCGGACGAGTCGATGTGCAGCAGAGTGGGCATGGCGAACCTCCATCAAGTAAGCAGCTGCTCTTTCCGCCGCAGCTGCAAGTACCGTAGCAGCTTACTTTTCTGCAGTCACTAGTAGACGGACCGGTACGCTGTACCCATGGCCCAGCACGAGGTGACCGCCCAGGTCCACGCCACGCCCGTGGAGTGCGGGGAGGCCGCGCCCGTCTGCACCGGCAGCGAGATCGCGCTGACCCGGGTCTTCACCCTGCTCGGCAAGCGCTGGACCGGCCTGATCGTGGCCGTCCTCACCAACAACGGGCCCGGCTACTTCTCCGAACTGCGCCGCACCGTCCCCGGCATCAGCGAGCGGATGCTCTCCGACCGCCTCACCGAGCTGGCCGACGCCGGGCTCGTGCTGCGCCAGGTCGACGAGGGCCCGCCGCTGCGCGTCAGCTACCGCCTCACCGAGGCGGGCGCGGCCCTGCGCCCGGCGCTCACCGAACTCGCCGTCTGGGCCGACCAGTACCTGCCGGACAGCGCCCTCAGGCCGCCCGGCTCCTGCTGAACCGCCGCGCGCCCACGGCGCCGGCCACTCCTGCCGCGCCTGCCGCACCGGCCACCTCGGCCACCTCGGCCTCGGAACGCACGAAACGCCCGGGCCCGCCTGTCGGAGGACAGGCGGGCCCGGGCGTCGTCGGATCAGTGGGCCGTCGGATCATCGGGCCTTCGGCCGGCCCCCGCGGCCGGTCAGCCCTTGCGGCCGGTCAACTTGGCGAACCGGTCGGCGACGCCCCAGGAGGTGACGCGCCAGAGCGCCTCCAGCACGATGTGCCGGCTCATCTTGGACGCCCCCAGCTCGCGCTCCACGAAGGTGATCGGCACCTCGGCCACCTTGAAGCCGGCCTTCACCGTGCGCCAGGCCAGGTCGACCTGGAAGCAGTAGCCGGCCGAGGCGACCTCGTCCATGCCCAGACCGAGCAGCGTCTCCTTGCGGAAGGCCCGGTAGCCGCCGGTGACGTCGCGGATCGGCACGTCCAGCATGAGCCGCGAGTACGTCGAACCGCCGCGCGAGAGCAGCAGGCGCGACTTCGGCCAGTTCACCACCCGGCCGCCCGGCACCCACCGCGAACCGAGCACCAGGTCGGCGCCGCGCAGCGCGCTCAGCAGCCGGTTCAGTTCCTCGGGCTGGTGCGAGCCGTCCGCGTCCATCTCGACCAGGACGTCGTAGCCGTGGTCGATGCCCCAGCGGAAGCCCGCCAGGTAGGCGGCGCCCAGCCCCTCCTTGCCCCGGCGGTGCATGACCTGCACGTGCGAGTCCTCGGCGGCCAACTTGTCGGCCAGCTCACCGGTGCCGTCGGGGCTGTTGTCGTCGGCGACCAGGACGTGGACCTCGGGCACGGCGGCGCGGACCCGTCCGACGATCCGCTCGACGTTCTCCGCCTCGTTGAACGTCGGAATGATCACCAGCACCCTGCCGAGATCAGCAAAACTCTGCTGGTTCACGGTCACGTACAAACCTCTCGGCCGGTGGCGGGAAGTGCCAGTCACCGTTGCCCGCACTCTGGGACGCAGTCCCCGTCGGCATCCCGCCGACCTGGAAACCACTGTGGAAACTACTGCGTCCTGGCATTCTACTACCGCGTCCTCGAACAGCCGGTACGCCCGGGGCACTCCCCGCCGACCACGGCCGTTTCCCTCCCGACGGCACCGGTCGGCTAGGGTCGACGCCCAGCCTCTGCCCGGACCACCCGCTCGCCGGGCCGTCTCCCGGCGATCCGGCACACCAGCGACTGCAGCGAAGGAGCAGGACCGCGCGCATGGACAGGCTCGTCAACACAGTCCGCCCGTACGCCTGGGGGTCGCTCACCGCGCTCCCCGAGCTGCTCGGACAGGAACCGACCGGGGAACCGCAGGCCGAGCTGTGGATGGGCGCCCACCCCGGCGCGCCCTCCCGCGCCGACCGGGGCGAGGGGCCCCGCCCGCTGGACGAGCTCATCGCCGCCGACCCGGAGGGCGAGCTGGGCGCCGCCACCGTGGCCCGGTTCGGCCCCACCCTGCCGTTCCTGTTCAAAGTCCTGGCCGCCGGCATCCCGCTCTCCATCCAGGCCCACCCCAGCCTGGACCAGGCGCGCGCCGGGTACGCCGCCGAGAACGCCCTGGGCATCCCCTCCGACGCCCCCCACCGCAGCTACCGCGATGCCAACCACAAGCCCGAACTCATCTGCGCGCTCGACGAGTTCGACGGTCTCTGCGGGTTCCGCACACCGGCCGGGGCCGCCGCCCTGCTGGCCGGCCTGGAGGTACCCGCGCTCGACCCGCTGATCGCGCTGCTGGGCGCCGAGGACGAGGCCGAGGCGCTGCGCGCCACCCTGGCCGCCGTGCTCACCATGGACGACGCCACCGCCGCCGCGACCGTCCGGGACACCGCCGAGGCGGTGGACAAGGCCGCCGCCGGCGACCCGGACGGCCCGTACGCGCTGTACGGCCGGATCACCCGCGAGTTCCCCGGCGACCGCGGCCTGCTCGCCGGCCTGCTGCTGAACGCCGTCCGGCTCCGCCCCGGCCAGGCGCTCTACCTCGGCGCGGGCGTCCCGCACGCCTATCTGCACGGCGTCTGCGTCGAGTTGCAGGCCAACTCCGACAACGTCCTGCGGGCCGGGCTCACGCCCAAGCACATCGACGTGCCGGAGCTGCTCAAGGTGGTGCGGTTCACCTCCGGCGCACCGGAGTCGCTGCTGCCCACGGCCGTCGCGGACACCCCCGGCGAGGAGCTCTACCCCGTTCCCGTCGACGAGTTCCGGCTCTCCCGCTTCACCCTGGACGACGGTCGGGCCCGACTCGACGGCCGGGCCCCGCAGATCCTGCTCTGCACCGCCGGCGCCGCCCGGCTCACCGCCGCCGACGGCAGCACCCTGGACCTCGCCCGCGGCGAGTCGGCGTTCCTCCCCGCGACCGGCACCGTCACCACGGTCGACGGCACCGGCGCCACCGTGTTCCGCGCCACCGTCACCCTCTGACCCCGGCGCCCCGGTACCCGTAGGGCCCGTACCCCACCCGGGTACGGGCCCTACGCACGGTCGGGACGGCGCGGTCAGTCCCGCGTCATGTCGACGAAGCGCGAGTAGTGGCCCTGGAAGGCCACCGTGATGGTGGCCGTCGGGCCGTTACGGTGCTTCGCGACGATCAGGTCGGCCTCGCCGGCGCGCGGCGACTCCTTCTCGTAGGCGTCCTCGCGGTGGAGCAGGATGACCATGTCGGCGTCCTGCTCGATCGAGCCGGACTCACGCAGGTCGGAGACCATCGGCCGCTTGTCGGTGCGCTGTTCGGGACCACGGTTCAGCTGGGAGAGCGCGATCACCGGCACCTCCAGCTCCTTGGCCAGCAGCTTCAGGTTTCGCGACATGTCGGAGACCTCCTGCTGGCGGTTCTCCGCCCGGCGGGAGCCACCGGACTGCATCAGCTGGAGGTAGTCGATGACGACCAGCTTGATGTCGTTGCGCTGCTTCAGCCGGCGGCACTTGGCGCGGATCTCCATCATCGACAGGTTCGGCGAGTCGTCGATGAACAGCGGGGCCTCGCTGACGTCCGGCATCCGGCGGGCGACCCGCGTCCAGTCGTCGTCCGTCATGTTGCCGGAGCGCATGTGGTGCAGCGCCACCCGGGCCTCGGCCGAGAGCAGCCGCATGGCGATCTCGTTGCGCCCCATTTCGAGCGAGAAGATCACGCTCGGCAGCTTGTTCTGGATCGAGCAGGCACGCGCGAAGTCCAGGGCCAGCGTCGACTTGCCCATGGCCGGACGGGCGGCGATGACGATCATCTGGCCCGGGTGCAGACCGTTGGTGAGCTGGTCGAAGTCGGCGAAGCCGGTGGGGACACCGGACATCTGGCCGTTGCGGGAGCCGATCGCCTCGATCTCGTCGAGAGCGCCCTCCATGATGTCGGAGAGCGGCGCGTAGTCCTCGTTGGTCCGCTGCTCGGTGACGGCGTAGATCTCCGCCTGGGCCGCGTTGACGATCTCGTCGACGTCACCCTCGGCGGCGTAGCCCATGCCCGCGATCCGGGTGCCGGCCTCGACCAGGCGGCGCAGCACCGCGCGCTCGTGGACGATCTCGGCGTAGTACTCGGCGTTGGCCGCGGTCGGGACGGAGTTGACCAGGGTGTGCAGGTAGCCGGGGCCGCCGACCCGGACGAGTTCGCCGCGCTTGGTCAGCTCGCCGGCCACCGTGATCGGGTCGGCCGGCTCGCCGCGGGCGTAGAGGTCGAGGATCGCGCCGTGGATCAGCTCGTGGGCGGGCCGGTAGTAGTCGGCCGGCTTGAGCACCTCGACCACATCGGCGATGGCGTCCTTGGAGAGCAGCATGCCGCCGAGGACGGACTGCTCGGCGGCGAGGTCCTGCGGGGGCACCCGCTCGAAGCCGTCGGCGCCGGAGCGCTCGTCCTCGTCGTCCTGGCGGCGCTTGCCGCCGTCGCGCTGGAAGCCGCCCGAACCCTTGCCGCCCTTCTGGAAGCCACCCGAGCCGGATCCCGAAGCGGATCCCGAACCGGACCCCGGACCCTGACCGCGCCCGCGCGCGACCGGCAAACGGTCGCCGGGGCCGTCCGGGAAGGGCGCGTCGGCGAAGGCGCCGACGGGGAACGGATCGTCCGCGGTCTGCCAGTCCTCCTCCGGCGGCGGGGCGTCGTGGTCGTCGTACTGGGGGCCGGTCACGCGTGTTCCCCGATCAGCGAGTGGTGCGAGTTGGAGCGGGCCTTGCCGGTGGCTGGGTGGAGCGGAGCCGCGCTCCTCTTTCTACGCCACCGCACCGACAAATCGGACGCCGGGGCGGGTGGGAGTGTCGGGCGGAGAGCCCACGCTAAGGCGCCGGGAGCCCTTCAGCCAAGGCGGTTATCCACAGGGGGTGTGGACGACCGGCCGGAGGCTGTGGAGAAGTGCCGCAAACCTGTGGACGCCCCTGTGGAAAGCCCTGTGGATAACCAGACCATCGATCTACTGTCAACTTACTGACCTGGGATTACCTCTTCCCGGGGCTGTGCATGAGAAATTCTTCACACGCAGCCGGGTGGCCGTGGACACACACCGCCGCACCGGGGCCGCTCAAGATTTCGAGTAACACTTCAAACCCCCTGGCGGTCATTACCTGTGGATGAGTAGCCTTGTCCCCATGACCGCCCCCACCCTCGACCGCCGCCGGTACGACCGGGAGATCCTCGCCCTCGCCGTCCCGGCCTTCGGCGCCCTGGTCGCCGAGCCGCTGTTCCTGCTGGCCGACTCGGCCATCGTGGGCCACCTCGGCACCCCCCAGCTGGCCGGTGTGGGTGTCGCCTCGGCCGCGCTCACCACGGCCACCGGGGTGTTCGTCTTCCTCGCCTACGCCACCACCGCCGCGGTCGCCCGCCGGATCGGCGCCGGGGACCGCCGGGCCGCCGTCCAGCAGGGCATCGACGGCATCTGGCTGGCGCTCGCGCTGTCCCTCGGCGTGGTCGCCCTGACCCTGCTGCTGGCGCCCTGGGTGGCCGATCTGCTGGGCGCCTCGGCCACCGCCGCGCCCTACGCCGTGACGTATCTGCGGATCAGCGCGCTCGGCATCCCCGCGATGCTGATGGTGATGGCCGCCACCGGGGTGCTGCGCGGGCTCCAGGACACCCGGACACCGCTGGTGGTGGCGGTCGCGGGGTTCGCCGCCAACCTCGCCATGAACGCCGCCCTGGTGTACGGCGCCGGGCTCGGAGTGGCCGGCTCGGCCTGGGGCACCGTCCTGGCCCAGACCGGGATGGCGGCCGCCTACCTCGTCGTGGTGGTCCGCGGGGCCCGCCGGGAGCGTGCCTCGTTGCGGCCGGACGCGGCGGGCATCCGGGCCTGCGCCCGGGCCGGCGGTCCGCTGATGGTCCGCACGCTGAGCCTGCGCGCGATCCTGATGATCGCCACCGCCGTCGCCGCCGGGCTCGGCGACGACGCGATCGCGGCGCACCAGATCGCCATGACGGTGTTCCTCTTCATCGCCTTCGCGCTGGACGCCATCGCCATCGCCGGGCAGGCGATCATCGGCCGCCACCTGGGCGCCGACGACGTCACCGGGGCGAGGGCGGCCACCCGGCGGATGATCGAGTGGGGCGTCGGCTCCGGTGTGCTGCTCGGCCTGCTGGTGGTGGTCGCCCGACCGCTGTACGTCCCGCTGTTCACCCCCGACCCGGTGGTGCAGGGGCAGCTGAACACCGTCCTGCTGCTGCTCGCGCTCAGCCAGCCGGTGGCCGGTCTGGTCTTCGTGCTGGACGGGGTGCTGATGGGCGCGGGTGACGGCCCCTACCTGGCCTGGGCGATGCTCGCCACGCTCGCGGTCTTCGCCCCGGCGGCCCTCGCGGTCCCCGCCAGCGGCACCGGACTGGCCGGGCTCTGGTGGGCGATGAACCTGTTCATGCTGGTCCGCGCGGCGTTCCTGGCCCAGCGGGCCCGGAGCGGCAAGTGGCTGGTCACCGGCGCGGTCCGGGCCTGAGCCCAGCGGGGGCCCGGGCCCGCCGGCGGCGGCCCGGGAACGACCGAGGGCCGGCCTCCCCGGAGGGGGAGACCGGCCCTCGGGCCACAGCTACGGAGCTCAGGCAGCGACGACGGCGACGTCGAGGTTGGCCTGGACATCGGCGTGCAGCTTGACCGAGACCTTGTGGGTGCCCACGGTCTTGATCGGCGAGGCGATCGCGACGGCGCGCTTGTCCACGACCGGACCGCCGGCGGCCTTGATGGCCTCGACGACATCGGCCTGGGTCACCGAACCGAACAGACGGCCGGCCTCGCCCGAGCGAACGGCCAGCTTGACCTGGACGCCTTCGAGCTTGCCCTTGACCTCGGTGGCGGCCTCAAGGGTCTGGATCTCGTGGATCTTGCGGGCGCGACGGATGGCGTCGACGTCCTTCTGGCCACCCTTGGTCCAGCGGATGGCGAAGCCACGCGGAACCAGGAAGTTGCGGGCGTAGCCGTCCTTGACCTCGACGACCTCGCCGGCAGAGCCGAGACCCGGCACCTCGTGCGTGAGGATGATCTTCATTACTTGGTCACCCTCTCTTAGCGCGCGGTGCTGGTGTAGGGCAGCAGCGCCATCTCACGGCTGTTCTTCACGGCCGTGGCGACGTCACGCTGGTGCTGGGTGCAGTTGCCGGTCACCCGGCGGGCACGGATCTTGCCGCGGTCGGAGATGAACTTCCGCAGCAGGTTCGTGTCCTTGTAGTCAACGTAGTTGACCTTGTCCTTGCAGAAGACGCAAACCTTCTTCTTCGGCTTGCGAGCAGGCGGCTTCGCCATTGTGTGCTCCATTTGGGGTTCACGGCCCGGCAGGCGTCTCGCGACGCCGGCCGCCGGACCGCACGAAATCTGTCAGCTCTTAGAACGGGGGCTCTTCCGAGAAGCCGCCGCCGGACGGAGCGCCCCAGCTGCCGCCACCCTGGTTTCCACCAGAGGGAGCGCTGGACGCCCACGGGTCGTCGGACGGGCCGGACTGGCCACCGGAGTTTCCACCCCAGTTGCCACCCTGCTGGCCGCCACCGCCGCCCCAGTTGCCGCCCTGGCCGCCGCCGCCCTGCTGGCCGCCGCCGCCGAAGCCGCCGCCACCGCCGGGAGCGCCGGACCGGTTGGCCCGGGTGACCTTCGCGGTCGCCGAGCGCAGGCTCGGGCCCACCTCGTCGACCTCGACCTCGAAGACCGTCCGCTTCTCGCCTTCCTTGGTCTCGTAAGACCGCTGGCGCAGTCGGCCCTGCACGATGACGCGCATGCCGCGCTGCAGCGACTCGGCGACGTTCTCCGCCGGCTGCCGCCAGACGTTGCACGTGAGGAAGAGGCTCTCGCCGTCCTTCCACTCGTTCGTCTGACGGTCGAAGGTGCGGGGAGTGGACGCGATGCGGAACTTCGCGACCGCCGCACCCGACGGGGTGAAGCGCAGCTCGGGGTCGTCGACGAGATTGCCGACGAGGGTGATGACGGTCTCGCCTGCCATGGTGGTGGTGACCTCTCCGGAAGAGTTCCGTTCACCGCTGTTTCACGTGAAACAGCGGACGCGAGCTACCCGAGGCCCGAAGGCCTCAGAGGTGGCTCAGTGGGTGTCCGGGCGCAGGACCTTGGTCCGCAGAACCGACTCGCTCAGGCCAAGCTGGCGGTCGAGCTCCTTGACGATCTCAGGCGTGGCCTTGAGGTCGATGACCGAGTAGATGCCCTCGGACTGCTTGTTGATCTCGTAAGCCAGACGGCGACGGCCCCAGGTGTCGACCTTCTCCACCTTGCCGCCGCCGTTGCGGACGACAGTGAGGAAGTTCTCGATCAGGGGGGCGACAGCGCGCTCCTCAACCGAGGGGTCGAGGATGACCATCAGCTCGTAGTGACGCATGTGTAACCCACCTCCTTTGGACTCAGCGGCCACGGTCTCTCCGTGGCAGGAGGGTTGTGCAGCGTCGCACCGGAGGAGTGACGACACCGGCTCACCGTAGCGGCCGGGTCCGACATTCGAGCCCCGTCCACCCGTAAGAGGGCGCAAGGGGGCACAACTACACCAGTGCAGACTGCACAGCGTACTCGCACCCGGACGGCCGAACAAAATGCATAGGGGTTGTGATCCGCGCCCCAATCGCCGCAATCTGGACGGAACGGGTTTCCTGCTCGTTCGTCTCCCCGCCAGGAGGTGGGACTCATGGCCCAGACCATCCACCGGTTCCCCGCCCTCACCCTGAATACCGACGGCCACCGGCACCCCCGCGAGAACGCCCTGGTCGGCATCACCGCGCTGCTGGGTGTGCTGGCCTTCACGACCTCGTTCTTCCACAACCTGCATCTGCTGAGCTCCTGGAGCGGGCTCTTCGGCATCGCCACCGGCCTCTGGGGACAGTTCGTCTCCGTCACCACGGCCGAACGCTTCGTCCTGGTGATCAGCCTCACCGCGTCCGCGTTCGGCTTCTACCTCGGCATCGCCCACGGCGGCCTCTGGGGCTAGCCGCCCCATCCCGCCTCATCCGCCCGATCCGTCCGATCCATCCGATCCATCCGGTCCCGGAACCCTCGGCGCCCCCGTCGCGTACCTACTCAGTGGGACAGGTACGCGACGGGGGCGCCGCCACGCCCGCAGCCGCGGGCGCCGGTGCCCCGGACGATAGGGTCAGCCCGAGAACCTGGGGCCCACCGCAGCCCGACCGACGAGGAGCACCGAGCATGAGCCTGCGCCTGAGGACGATCACCCGCGAGGAGCATCTCGCCTTCATCAGGAGCCGCGCCTCTGCCAGCCACATGCAGGTGCCGTCCTGGGGCGACGTGAAGGCGGAGTGGCGCACCGAGTCGATCGGCTGGATCGACGAGTCGAACCAGATCGTCGGCGCCGGCCTGGTCCTCTACCGGCAGCTGCCGAAGGTCAAGCGGTACCTGGCGTACCTGCCCGAGGGACCGGTGATCGACTGGTTCGACCGCGACCTCGACCGCTGGCTCTCCCCGATGCTGGCGCACCTCAAGTCGCAGGGCGCGTTCTCGGTGAAGATGGGCCCGCCGGTGGTGATCCGCCGCTGGAACGCGCCGACCATCAAGGAGGCCATCGCCGGCAAGCAGGCCAAGCGGCTGCGTGACATCGAGGCCGACTGGTACGAGCCGCGGGCCTTCGAGGTGGCCGACCGGCTCCGCAAGGCCGGCTGGCTGCAGGGCGAGGACGGCGGCGCCGGCTTCGGCGACGTCCAGCCGCGCTACGTCTTCCAGGTGCCGCTGGCCAACCGCTCGCTGGACGACATCCAGAAGGGCTTCAACCAGCTCTGGCGCCGCAACATCAAGAAGGCCGAGAAGAGCGGCGTCGAGGTGATCCAGGGCGGCTACGACGAGCTGCCGATCTTCCACCAGCTGTACCTGGTGACCGCCGAGCGCGACCGCTTCACCCCGCGCCCGCTGGCGTACTTCCAACGCATGTGGAAGGCCCTCACCTCGGAGGACCCGAACCGCATGCGGCTCTACATCGCCTACCACGAGGGCGAGCCGCTGGCCGCGACCACGATGCTGGTGGTCGGCGAGCACGTCTGGTACTCCTACGGCGCCTCGGCCAACCACAAGCGCGAGGTCAAGCCCTCCAACGCGATCCAGTGGAGGATGATGCGCGACTCCTACGCGCTCGGCGGCGGTGTGTACGACCTGCGCGGGATCAGCGACACCCTGGACGAGAACGACCACCTGTTCGGCCTGATCCAGTTCAAGGTCGGCACCGGCGGCCAGGCCGCCGAGTACCTCGGCGAGTGGGACTTCCCGCTCAACAAGCTGCTGCACAAGGCGCTCGACCTCTACATGTCGCGCCGCTGAGCCGCTTGTCCGCCGTGCCCAACACCCCCTGGGAGATGACCCGATGACGCTGTCGCTCTACCTCGACACCGAACGCTGGCGCACCCACCAGCGCTCCGTCCTGGCCGAGTTCCCCGGTCTGGTACCGGTGGCGAAGGGCAACGGCTACGGCCTGGGCAACCATCGGCTCGCCGAGGAGGCGACCCTGCTCGGCACCGGCGTCCTGGCGGTCGGCACCGCCTACGAGGCGGCCGACGCGGCCGACTGGTACGGCGGCGAACTGCTGGTGCTCACCCCGTACCGGGTCGGCGAGGAGGTCCTGCCGCTGCCGCACGCCCGGGTGATCCGGACGGTGGCGAGCCTGGACGGGCTGCGCGCGCTGCACGGCGCCCGGGTGGTGGTGGAGTGCATGACCACCATGCGCCGGCACGGGGTCGGCGCGGCCGACCTGCCGGCGGTCGCCGCCGAGCTGGACGGCGTCTCCTTCGAGGGCCTGGCCCTGCACCTGCCGATGGACCGGCCGGACGGCTCCGACCCGGTGGACGAGGTCGTCCACTGGGTGGACGGCGCCCGGGCGGCCGGGATCCCGGTGCACACCGTGTTCGTCAGCCACCTCGGCGCGGCGGGCATGGAGAAGCTGGCCCAGCGTTACCCGGACACCGTCTTCCGGGCCCGGATCGGCACCCGGCTCTGGCTCGGCGACCACGGCGCGCTGGAGGTCCGGGCCACGGTGCTGGACGTCACCCCGGTCGCGAAGGGCGACCGCTACGGCTACCGCCAGCACCCGGCGCCGTCCGACGGCCACCTGCTGGTGGTCGCCGGCGGCACCGCGCACGGCATCGGCCTGGAGGCGCCCAAGTACGTCCAGGGGATGTCCTCGCGGGCCAAGGGCATCGCCCGGGCCGGTCTGGCGACGGTCAACAAGACCAAGTCGCCGTTCAACTGGGCCGGCAAGCAGCTCTGGTTCGCCGAGCCGCCGCACATGCAGGTCTCGCTGCTCCTCCTGGACAACGAGACCAAGCCGCCGGTGATCGGTGACGAACTCGTCCTGCAGGTCCGGCACACCACCACGCACTTCGACCGCGTGGTGGACCGCTAGAGCGTGCCGCGGGCCCGGACGGACGGGCCCGCCGCCGCTACGGCTTGGTGCCGATCGTCTCCTGGATGGACGGCTCCTCGTCGAACCACTGGTCGGAGCCGCCCGGCGCGAAGGCGGCGTAGCTCGCCTCCTCGCCCAGCTGCCGGGCGGTGCCGACCACGAAGACGTCCGGGGCGCGGTCGAGCACCCCGCCGGACGGGTCGTCGGTACCGTCCCAGCGCACCGGGTCGCGGTCGGGCAGCAGGATGTCGCGGATCACCATGCCGCACAGGTAGAGCGTGCCGAGCAGGTGCAGCACGATGGCGAAGTGGTACCAGGACTCGCCGATCCCGTGCTGCTTGGGCCCGGTGACGAAGCCCAGGTGCGACCAGATGCCCAGGGTGTAGAGCACCTCGCAGGCCTGCCAGATCAGGAAGTCCCGCCAGCGCGGCCGGGCCAGCACCGCGAGCGGCAGCAGCCAGAGCGCGTACTGCGGCGAGTACACCTTGTTGAACAGGATGAAGGCCGCCACCACCAGGAAGGCCAGCTGGGCGAAGCGCGGCCGGCGGGGTGCCGAGAGGGTCAGCCAGGCGATGCCCAGGCAGGCGAGCACCATCAGCACCGCGATGAAGGTGTCCAGGTTCTCCAGTCCGACGCCGCGGCTCTGCATCAGGATCAGCCAGAACGAGCCGTAGTCCTCGGTGCGGTGCTTGCTGAAGACGTAGAAGGTCGACCAGCCCTGCCAGTTGGCGATCATGATCGGCAGATTGACCAGCAGCCAGGCACCGACCGCGCCGCCCAGCATCAGCCGGAACTCGCGCCAGCGCCCGGCCCGCCAGCAGAGCAGCAGCAGCGGGCCGATCAGCAGCAGCGGATAGAGCTTGGCCGCGGTGGCCAGCCCGATGAAGACACCGGCCCAGACCGGCCGCGAGCCGGCCCACCAGGCCATCCCGACGGCCGCCAGCGCGACCGCCAGCAGGTCCCAGTTGACGGTGGCGTTCAGCAGCAGGCAGGGGGCGAGCGCGAACATCAACGCGTCCCAGGGGCGGCGTCGGTGGGTGCGGGAGAGCGCGACCACGGCGACCACCGCGCAGGCCATCAGCAGGCCCGCGTTGATCGCCCAGAACCACTGCTCCTGCTGCTGGTTCGAGCCGCCACCGGGCGTCAGCCAGGCCGCGATCTGCATGAACAGGCCGGTCAGCACGGGGTATTCGAGGTACTGCAGATCACCCGAGGTGCCCGGGATGCGGTCCACGTAGGGGTGCAGGCCGGCCGCGAAGCCGCGCCCGGAGAAGAGGTGCGGGATGTCGCTGTAACAGGCGTGGATGTACTGCGGCGAACCCGGCTGGAACCAGGCGGCGTCGTAGCAGGGCAGCTTCTGCGCCATGCCCAGCACCGAGACCACGATCACCACCAGCGCCAGGAAGCGCGCCGGGATCCACCAGGAGACGCCCAGCAGCGCGCGCCGGCCGGGCGGGCCGCCGATCACCTCGCTGCCGGCCGCGGCCACCGGGTCCTCGTCCGCCGGGACCACCACGGTGTTGGTGGGCGGCTCGGCCGTGGCGGCGGCCGTGGCGGGCGCCGCCGGAGCTGGCCCGGAGGCCTCGATGGGCCCGGTCTGGCCGACGGATTCGTCACGAGCGCTCGACGTCATGCCGGACATCCTGCCGCACCTCCCGCGGCAGGACGAGGAGGCCCCCTGAGCGGCCCCGGCCGGATCCGGCGTTTCATGCCCAAATGACGAGAATGACGAAAATGACGAGGCCCGCGCGGGCCGTGCGGGCCGTGCGGGCCGTGCGGGCCGTGCGGCGGACCGCGACGACGAAACGGCGGTGGCGGCCCTCCGAAGAGGGGCGCCACCCCCGTTGAGCAAGGGGCGGCGCCGGGGGGGGGGCCCCGGGGGAGGGGCCCCTGACCAGGGGGGCGGCGCCCGACCGTCAGGGCCAGG
>NZ_JBHYYB010000130.1:0-13248 GCF_042752535.1 Kitasatospora sp. NPDC059327
CCGGTTCGGGAAGGGGCCGCCGGAAAAGGACCTCACCCAGAGGCACCTCGCCGGCGGCCTACTTCACGCGTCCTCACCCCCGAGCAGCAGGCGCGGATCCGCCTCGACGCGGAGCACACCGAGTTCCGGTTCGAGGCGGCACACACCTGGCACTCGCTCATGGAACCGGATCGCTACCAGCGCCTCCTGCAGGTCCTGCGCGCGTACCGCTGCGGCCGGACGCTCTACTTCGAACGCCCCTCCCCGGACGGCTTCGAGGGCATCATGGCCCTCGTCACCGATCCGGCCGGACGCCTGCTGCTGCACCACCGCGACGACAAGCCCGGCATCGCCTGGCCCGGCTACTGGACGCCGATCGGCGGGTGGCGAGAAGCCGACGAGACCCCCGAGCAGATCGCGGCCCGGGAGATCCACGAGGAGGCGGGGATCACCGTCACCCGCATCCGGCCGGTCCCCGGCCCGCAGCACGAGCTCGTACATCCGCTCACCCGCGTCCTGCACGCCACCTGGGACGGACCCGCCGCGGACCTGCGGCTCGGCGACGAGGGCCTGGCCGTACGCATGGTCCACCTCGACGAGGTACCGCTGCTCAAGGTCCCGCCCTACATGCAGCACTACCTGCCGCTGATCGCCGCCGGCCTCCCCTTCGGGAGGACCGCGTGAACCCCCGAGTCCACGCTGAGCCTCCGGTCGGCGGCGAGGACCGGTTGACGTTGGTCGTCGGCGTCCACCTCGTCCTCGCCGACGCCGACACCGTGCTGCTCGGCCGGCGCCGCAACACCTCCTACGCGAACGGCCTGTGGCACCTGCCCGCAGGTCACATGCAGACCGGCGAAACGGTCACCGGCGCGATGTGCCGCGAGGCCGACGAGGAGCTGGGCATCCGCATCGCCGAGGAGGACCTCGCCTTCCTCCACACGCTGCACCACCTCGACCCGGACGACGGCCGCTCCCGACTCCAACTGTTCTTCCGCCCCCTGCGCCACGACGGCCGGGTCCGCAACGCGGAGCCGCACAAGTGCGAGGAACTGCGCTGGTGGCCGCTCCACGCGCTGCCGGCCGACACAGTGCCGTACACCGCCCACGCGCTCGCCGAGATCGGCCGCGGCAGCACCCTGTCCACCGTCGGGTGGGCCGCATGAGCGCCACCGCGGTCCCGGACGACGTGGACCGGCTGCTGCGTACGACGGCAGGCGGATACGGGCTGGTCGGCGTTCGCTCCCGCTCGCGGTCCGGCGACCCGGTGGTGTGGGACGTCGTCGTCGCCGGGGGGAGCAGACTGTTCGCCAAGCGGCACAAGAACGCACTCATGCACCAGCGGGAAACCGCCAGGTACCGGCTCCTCGCCCCGGTGTTCGGCGCAGGGCGGGCGCCCGCCCTGCGGGCCGAGGACGCCCGATCGCTGCCCGTCGTCACCACCGCACTGCCCGGCACCCCGGTCATCCACACCGACTTCACCACCGCCGAGGAGCGGGAGGTGTACCGGCAGGCCGGACAGCTCGCTGCCATCATCCACACGCAGCCGACGGCCGGAGCCCCCGTCGGCGAGCGCCTGCCCCGGGCCCAGCAGCGCGAGCGGGCACTCGCCCGTGCCCGCGACGCCCGCCTCGCCGACGAGGACATCGCGGTCCTGGCCGACGCCACCCGCACCGAACCCCCGCGCACGGCGCTCGCCTACTGCCACGGCGACTTCGGCCCGCGAAACTGGATCGTGCGCCGCGACACCGACGGCCGGCCAGTGGTCGGGGTGATCGACTTCGAGCGCGGCCAGGTCGAGGAGCCGGTGCGCCGCGACCTGATGCGGGTCACGCTCCAGCTCACCCAGCACCGGGGCGACCCGCGTGCGGCGTTCGCCTCCGGGTACGGGCGCGAACTCACCGCCGAGGAGCGGTCGGCGTGCCGGGCGTGGGCCGCGATCGACTGCCCCGCCGCGCTGCGCCGGGCCCTGGACCACCACCGCGACGAGGAGGTCCTCGGCTACGCCCGCACCGTGCTCGACCTGCTGCGCCACCCGAACCCGCTCGCGTGAACATCCCCTACGTCACTACCGGTTGGAGTCCCCGTGCAGTCCCTGCGTCAGGCCGTGTGCGTCATCGTCCACGACGACAAGGAGGGCAAGGTCGCCTGCGTCCACTACGCCAACAAGACCTGGTCCCCCCAGCCGGCCTGGACCGTCCCCGGAGGCAAGGCCGAGGAGGGCGAGCGCCTGGACGAGGCCGCCGCCCGCGAACTGCGCGAGGAGACGGGCCTGGTCGTCGCCCCCGAGGAACTGCGGCTGGTCCACACCGTCCAGGTCAAGGCCGGGTGGGACGGCAGGGGCCCGTTCCTCCTCTCGGTCTTCGCCGCGACCTCGTGGCAGGGCGAGCTGACGAACACCGAGCCGGACAAGCACCTCGCCGTCCTGTGGAAGGACACCACCGCGCTGCCCACCCCGATGTTCCCCACCTCGCACGCCGCCCTCACCGCCTACCTCGCCGGCGACGGGCGGGGGTTCTCCACCTACGGCTGGGACGCCTCGGAGGGCCTGCGGGCCCTGGTCGGGGCCTGAGATGGCCGGCCGTCACCGCCGCCCGCCCACCGACGAGTGGCGCACGACCTTCCGCGACGACATGCGTCGGCGCCTGGGCGCCGACCCGAACCTGCTCGCCTACGTCGTCCCCGCCGAGAGCGGCCTTGCCGCGTGCGCCATCGGCATTGTCTACCACGGCTACCTCGGCCCCGCGTTCCCCACCGGCCTGTGGGGCCGCATCCACACCGTCGCGACGGACCCCGACCACCGACGGCGCGGCCACGGCACGGCCGTCACCACCGCCCTGGTCGAGGCGCTCAAGGACCGCGGCTGCGGGTCCGTCGAACTGCGGGCCACCGAGGCCGGCGCGGGCCTGTACCGCACCCTCGGCTTCGAACCTCTCGACGGCTTCATGGCGCTGTGGCCCGGCCCCGGCGGGTGGGCGCGGTGACCGCCGTCGCGCGCACCAGCCACGACCAGGGGACCGGCCATGCCCTGCCCGCCCGGCCCGGTCGCCCGCACCGACGAGGGGCGTGAGCGTGGTCTTCGTCCCGCCCGAGCAGTTCGTCCCCACCCTGCCCCACGGCATCTCCTACGCAGGCGTGTTCTTCACCGGCTCCCGGGACCGGCCGCTGCTGCTTACCTCCGTCCACCATCCGGGCGAGTACCAGTATCCCGGCATGGACCAGGCCGCACTGCCCGGCACCGCCACCGGCGGTCTGCTGCCGCTTCCGGCGGTGACCGAGTCTCTTACGGGTGGCGGTGGCGGTGGCGGTGGCGGTGTTCGGCGAGGATGGGGAGCTCGCGCTCCAGGTCCCCGGGTACGCAGCCGGGCATCGCGCGGCGAGCGCGCAGACGGCGACCAGGGCGCGCCGCTCGCGCCGGCCGCGCCGATGCTGTTCGGGACGCCGACCTGCGCGATGAGCGCCACGGAGCTGGAATGGGCTGGCAAGGGCCGCCGCCCGAAGCACTGCTCGAAGGCCCGCTCCTCGAAAGCCGACCGCGCCCGGGAGAAGGAGAAGCGGGACAAGGTCCTCGCCGCGGCCGCCGAAAGCACCCGGGGCGAAACCCCCGCCACCCGCCGGCCTCGGCACCGACGGCCCGGCCGACCTCCTCGGCCTCGGCATGGAGCTGCGCCGTCACGACGTCGACTTCCTGGCCCGGCTTGACCGGGCGGCCCGAGACGGCGACCCGGCCCTGGCACGCCAAGCCCTGGCCGACGTCCTCCACGCCGCCCGCCTCCTGACCGCGCGCCACCGCGAGCTCGCCGAGCGGGTCCCGGACGGCCACGTCACCCAGGCACCCGCGCCCGCTACGCCCGCCACGGAAGCCTCCGTTTCGCCCCGAGGAGAAACGGTGGTCCCCGTCGGTGTCCCCGGCGCCGGCCCCTACTTCCTCACCGACGACGGCCACCAGGCCGTCCGCGACCTCGACCCCACCACGCTGCGCCAGGGTCATGGGCCGACTGGAGCACACCCGCGCCACGGCTCGCGCACCGCGCGACGACAGGCCCGCCCGGCCCGTGGTACGCCGCAGCCGCTCCTGACCCGGTAGGTGACCGAGGCCGTCCGTGACCCGGCTTCGTTCACCGGCACGGGGGTCTGGTCCAGGACCGGACCCCTCAGAAGCGAGCGAGGCCACTGTGCGGATCTGTGGGCTCGATGGCTTGTTTCCGGCCAGTTAACGGTGGATGTTGGGGGTCATTGGTACGACGAGCCCGATGGGAGCTGGGTGTGGACATCCTCGGTGACGGCAGGGCCTTCAAAGGAGTGCGGGGGTGCGCCTTCGCGGGGCGCGAGCACGAGATGCGGACGTTGCTGGGGATGGTGTCGGAGGCGCGTCCGGCTGTGGTGCTGGTGGAGGGGGAGGCGGGGATCGGCAAGTCGCGGCTGGTCACGGAGGCGTCGGCGGTCCTGGGCGAGCGTGGCCTGCGGGTGCTGGCGGGCGGGTGTCATCCGTTGCGTGAGCCGTTGGCGTACGGGCCGGTGATCGACGCGCTGCGCCTGGTGGGGCCGTGGTTGCCGCCGGTGGAGGAGTTGGGCGCGTCGGCGGGGGCGCTGACGCCGCTGTTGCCGGACCTGGCCACCGTGCTGCCCGAGCCGCTGCCCGCGCTGCCCCCGGAGCTGCCCGGGTCCGGTGCGGGCCGGTTCCGTGTGGCGTCGGGAGTGCGGACCCTGCTGGAGGCGGTGGCCCCGGTCGTCCTGGTGGTCGAGGACGTGCACTGGGCGGACGAGGCGACCCGGGAGCTGCTGCTCCTGCTGGCGCGGGACATGCCGCGCGATGTCGCGCTGGTGCTGACCTACCGCTCGGAGGACCTGCCGGCCGGTGTACCGGTGCTGGGGGTGCCGTTCCGGCGTCCGCCGTCCACCGGGGGCGCGGAGATCGTGCTGGGCCCGCTGGGCGAGGCGGAGCTGGGGGAGATGGCGCGGGACGTGCTGGGCGGCGATCCTGCGCCCGGCCTGGTGCGGGCGCTGCTGGAGCGCAGCGGGGGGCTGCCGTTGGTGATCGAGGAGGACCTGATCACCCTCGCCCGTTCACCGGGCGGCGCGGACGTGGCCGCGCTGCGGGTGCCCCGGAGCCTGGCTGAGTTGCTGGCCGCGAGGGTCGCACGGTTGGGTCCCGACGCGGAGGCGCTGGTGAACGCCGCGGCGGTGCTGGCGGTGCCGGCCGCACAGTCGTTGCTCGCCGAGGCGGCCGGGCTGGACGAGGCCCGGGCGGACGCCGCGCTCCTGGAGGCGCTCGGCACGGTGGTGCTGCGTCAGCTCGGCCCGGACACCTACGGATTCGCCCACGTCCTCGCGCGGGAGGCGGTCTACGACGGAATTCCGGGTCCGGTGCGCAACCGTGCGCACCGGCGTGTCCTGGAGGTGCTGGAAACGCGGGTCCCGCCGCCGCTGGTGCAGATCGCCCACCACACGCGTGCCCTGGGGGACCTGGCCGTTTGGTTGCCCCGGGCCCGGGCCGCGGCCGACCAGGCCGTCGCGGTCGGCGACCACGGCACCGCCGCCGCCCTGCTGAACGAGATCATCGACCAGCCGGGCCTCACCCGTGAACAGCTCACCCACACCGCCCGGGCGCTGTCCTACGCGGCCGCGGCCGGCACCGAAGTGGCCACCACGGTCAGGAGCCTGCGCCGGATCCTGAGGGCGGCCGGCCTGCCCGCCGCGGTACGTGGCGGGATCAGGACCGGCCTCGGAGTGCTGCTGACCTACGAGGCCGGGGACCTGTCGGGTGAGGAGGAACTGCTGACCGCTCTCTCGGAGGTCGGCGACAGCGACCCGGTCGCTGCCGCCACGCTGCTCGCCGTCCTGGGACTGTCGGACACGGGCCGGTTCTCGCTCGCCGAGCAACGGGCCATGGTCGAGGGCGGCTACGCCCTGCTGGCCGGCAACGAGGACCGTCAGGTCCGGTTGTGGCTCGACCTCGCGCGCTTCGTGCAGCGGTGCGTGGTGGCCGATCCCGCCGTTCCGGAGCTGCTGGCGGCGTTGCCCCGGGAGGACGACGATGCCCAGGAGCTCCAGCGTACGGCGGTGATCGTCTGCGGCAGTGTCGGCCGCTCGCTCGGTGTCGGTCACGACGAGCGTGCCGCGGCCGCTCTCGCCGGGACGCGGGCCATGGCACCACACGCCCGGCTTCCCGTGCTGGAGCTCCACCTGGACGTTTACCAGGTGGAGCTCGACTGGCATGGCGGACGCTGGGACGAAGCGCAGCGCGGCGAACTGGCCTTCCGGGACCGCTACCCGGGAGGCCAGTTCGGGTCAGGGGGGATCCTGGCCACGGTGCGGGGTCTGACCGCCGCGGCCCGCGGCCTGACAACGCAGGCCGCCGCCGCGTTCGACGAGGTCCTGGCGCGGGGCCTGCACCTGGACTCGCTCGGCGCCGCCGCCGGCGCCGCCTGCCTCCACCTCGCGCGCAGCGACCCGAGGGCCGCCTGGCGCGCCCTGACCGACCCGTTCGACTTCCTGGGGTTCCTGGACCGCAAGGAGGCCTGGGCCTTGGCCTGGGACCTCGTGCCCACCGCCGTCGAGACCCTCCTGGCTCTGGACCGGCCCGAGGAGGCCGAGGCCCTGGCCGCGCGTCACGCCGTCGGGATCGAGGGCCGGGACGCGCCCGGCGCCGTCGCCGAGCACCACCACTGCCGGGGACTTCTGCTGCGGGCCGGCGACCCCGACGCGGCGATGGCGGCCTTCGACCTCTCGGCCACGCTGTGGGCCGGCATCGGCCGCCCCTACCGGGCCGCCCTGGCCGCCGAACGCGCCGCCCGCACCCGCGGCGACCTCGACGAGGCCGCCGCCCGCCTGGCCGCACCGATCGCCACCTTCGAACGCCTGGGGGCGGCCTCGGACGCGGCCCGCTGCCAGCGCCAGCTGCGCGAACTCGGTCAGAAGACCCTCAACCCGCGCGGCCGGACCGGCTACGGCGGCCACCTCTCGCCACGAGAGGAACAGGTCCGCGACCTGCTCGCCTCCGGCGCCACCAACAAGGACATCGCCGACGTCCTGTTCCTCTCCAACCGCACCGTCGAGAACCATGTGGCCCGCGTCCTGGCCAAACTCGACACCACCCGCGCCGACCTCGGCGGGCCGACCCGAACCGGGCCGGATCGCCGCCCAGGGGCGTCCTGACCGCGCGCCGCCGCGCCAGTTCCGTTCGTCAGCGCCCGAACTCGGCCCTGGCACCGGTGCGCCGAGGGCGGCCGAGGTCGCGAAGGGCCGGGTACGGGGCCCCACACGACCTGACGAGGGTGGAAGCCGCGGACTGGAACATGGCGGTGGGAGGAGGGACATTCCGTTCGGACGGTCTGCCCGGGCTGTGAGGCCCTGGCCGACGTGGCTGGGGCCGGCGGCCACCTTGTCGCCGCCCGTGATCTGGTGACCGACCCGGGGCCCGCCTCGACGGCGACGACACCCTTCACCAGGTCCTGCGGACCGGCCGCGCCGTGCGCCTCGGGACGATCGAGGACCTTGTCACCGGGCACCCGACGCGTACCCGCCCTGGGCGTCGACGGGCGACCGGGGTCCTTGGCGCGGCGGCGGTATGGCGGCGCGCCCCGTCCCGGGGGGTGTGGGTTCCGATGGTCGGTGGGTGGGTCGGTGGCGGCAAGGCCTGAAAAGCTGATGGGGCGGATAGCCAAATCGTATGGGCGGCACACGGTGCCATGTCCGGGCCTGGCGCGGCGAGAGGTCCCGGACGCGGCACGCCGGTTTCGGTCAGCGGCACCCGGTTCAGGCGAGCCAGGGCGCGCCTGACGCCCGGTCGGCGGTGCGGGTGCGCGGGCTTCCGGGCGGTTCGCGTCAGCGCAGCGGGTGCTGGATCGAGCGGGAGAGGAGCCGCTCGTTCGAGGCTGCCGCAGCCCCGGATTTCCCTGGTCACATGGGACATGTGACCAGGATCGGATCTTCGAGAGCGGGCCGTGTCGAGTGCCCGGCCCGTAGCCCCCCCGGGCCGACCGGGCGGCCCGTCGCGGATTCCTCCCAGGGCGTCGCCGGTCGAAGGGGTCGTACCTGACCGGAACAGGGAGCGGGACGGTAACCCGGCCATTCAGCCGGCCCACGCAGGACATTCCCCGTGCGATTCGGTGGGCGGATATCCGGGTGAACGCGTATTGACGGCGCTGTCGCGCCGGCGCTGTAGTTCCCCTAAGTCACTCCGCTCCGTTTCGCCGATTCCGGTGTGAGGCCGCACCGGCCCACCGAAACGGCCGCAGCGTCTCGTCCGGTCGACCCGTGAAGCCCCCACCCCGGCGCACGGCGGCCCGCACGTGCCACGCACCCCTCCCCCCACCGATCGGGTTGCCCGCACCCCCACCCCCGCTCGATCACGCCCCTGCCCGGGGCCGTGGCACGGCGGAATCGGCAGGCATCCATCACGTCAGGAGAAGACAATGGACGACTCTTCCCGTATCCCGTACCAGGTCAGCCGCCGTACGGTGGTGCAGCTGCTGGGCGCCGGCGCGGCGGTGGCCGCCGCCGGAAACGTCATGACCGCCACCGACGCGGTGGCGCACACGCGTGCCTCGTCGGGGCTGGTCGCGGCCGTGCTGGATGAAATCGACAGCGCTACGAACGCCCGCGGCCTGAAGGCGCTGCTGCAGAACGCCGGTTTCGAGGTGATAGACCTGGACCCGGCCCGCGCGGCGAATGCCCAGGCCAAGACCGTGCACCTGATCGCCTTCGGCAGCTTCGCCAGCAGTGTCGCCACGAGCGGGTACTCCACCTTCGTGACGAACCAGACCGACTCGCTGCAGGCGTTCGTCAAGGCCGGCGGGGTGGTCCTCGACCTTGCCCAGCCCGACAAGGACGGCGTCGGTGTCTCCTACCTTCCGGTCACCCAGTACCAGTACGACGCGATCCCGATGCACGCGGTGCGCACCGACCACGACTCCAACGCGATCTACCCGGTGGACACCGGCCACATGCTGGTGAAGGCACTGACGGCCCCGTCCAACCCGTCGTCCGCCCAGCCGGTGTTCACCGGCCGCCGTACCCAGCGCGGCGACGGGGCGAATGTCTGGACCAGTTGGGAGTCGATCGGCGCCTGGGCCGAGATGCGCGCACTCCTGTCCTGTACACCGGGGGAGAGCTTCCCGGCGGCCCTGCTGGAGGGCAAGAGCGGATCCGGCAGGTACCTGATCTCCAGCCTCACCATCGACAAGTGCTACGCGGCGGACGGCACGACGGCGGTCGAGTCCGCCGCCGCCATCGAGGACAGTCACAAGTTCTTCCACGCCCTGACGGACTACGTGACCTGGGTGCGGGCGAACCCCGCAGCCAACGTGGGCCAGACGGAGTCGCCCAAGGCCGGTCCGCTCGTCGGCCACGTGGACGAGACGACGGCCCGGATCTGGGCACGACCGGGCGTGACCCACTCGTCCTGGAAGTGCGAGGTGCTGGCGGGGGCCGTGGTGAAGGCCAGCGTCACCAAGAGCGTCGACGCCGGCAACGACAACACCGTCCTGTTCGACGTGACGGGCCTGCAGGCGGGCACCGGATACACCTATACCATCACCCCGGTAGGCCAGACCCCGCCGCAGTTCGTTCCGATGACCGGCAGGTTCACGACCGCACCGACCCCAGGTGCGGCCACCAAGGTCACCCTCGGCTTCGGTTCCTGCGCGCACACCGTGTCCAACCCCGTGTGGCAACAGGTCATCAACAAGGGCTGCGAAGGTTTCGTCATGCTCGGCGACACCCCGTACGCCGACAGGGGCGTCCCGGCGAATACCCCTACCGCTGTCGCCCTGGCCAAGGCGCGCAGGACCCACCGGGAATTCCTGGCCGCACCGGGAATCGACAACCTGGTCAAGTCGATGCCCACCTGGGCAACGTGGGACGACCACGACTTCGGCCTCAACGGCTCCGACGGCACCTTCACCGGGAAGGCCCCCTTCCGCCAGGCGTTCGTCGACTACCACGCCAACGCCACCTTCGGCCACGCCACCAACGGCACCCAACTGCTGACCGACCGGGGCACCGGCGAGGGCATCTACACTTCCTTCCGGCGCGGCCCGATCGAGGTGTTCCTCACCGACCCGCGGTGGTTCTCCAACGCGAGCGCGAACCCGAAGGTCTGTATGGGACCGGTCCAGAAGGCCTGGCTGTTCGACCGGCTGACCAAGAGCACCGCCACCTTCAAGATCCTCGCCTCGGGAATGACCTGGTACGACAAGGACGGCCCCGAGGGCGACCACTGGGCCAACTACCAAACCGAGAAGACCGAACTGCTCGAGCACATCAGAACCAACAACATCAAGGGCTGCGTCCTGCTCAGCGGCGACATCCACGTCTCCCGCGCCCTGAAGAACAACGACAACCCGCCGCGCAACTACGACCTGTGGGAGTTCGTCGTCAGCCCGCTGCACGACATCACGGCCGGCAACCTGGCGTCGCTGACCACTCCCGGCCTCATGGCCCACACCGACGCGCCACGTACCTTCCTCAAGCTGGAGGCGGACACCAGCCCCGGTGTCCAGGCGAAGCTGACCGCCACCTGGATCAACGACAAGGGCCAGAACGTCATCAGTCCCATCGTGCTCCCCACGACCTCGCTCGGGTACGCGACCTGACACCCGGTCGGCGTGGGACCACGGGGTGACCGCGGTCCCACGCCGACCACCTCAACCCCCCGGCCCTGCGGGCCGGCGGGGCGACGACCGTGCGAAACGCTCCGCATCCCGGGCCCCATCGTCGTGAGCGGCACGATCATGCTGCTCTTCGGCCCCGAGAAGCTCCAAACCGCGGCCGTGTCGCCAGGTACGGGCCCACGACGACCGGCCGCGATGTGGACAACAAAGCAACACAACCACGAGCCCTGACCGTCTGATTCGGCGAAGGAGTCGCCCACCATGTTCGACAGACCCGCCGCCCGGCCACCGACAGGCAAGGACCCGCTGTCACGCCGCCGCGGCATCCAGACACCCGCCACGCGCCCCATCTCCTCGTCTGCCGGCCGCCGCCTCGCCACCTCGATCGTGGCCGGCTTCACCCTGCTGGCCACTTCCGCCGCGATGGCTCCCCCACCGGCCGCCGCCTCGCCACCCGCGCCGACCCCCGCGCCGGATCCCGCGCGGGCACCGTACGACCTCGCCAAAGACGCGCCGGTGCTGATCGTGCTCGGCCAGAGCAACGCGGAGGGGTGGACAGCTCCCCTCACCGACGCCGACCAGACGAAGTGCCAGTCCCTCAACAACGTCAAGGGGCTGAATCGGACGGACCACCGCGTGGTCGGAGCGACGACGGCCACCTGGTCCCCGTACACCTGCGCCGGCAACAACCTCGGCCTGGAACACGGAGTACAGCCCAAGCTGGGCTACAACTACAACGTCGCGTCGGCCACCGCGCTGCGCTGGCAACGCGCCATCGAGGCGGGAACGCGCCTGCCCGACCTCAACGTGATCCACATCGCCTGGGGCAGCCAAGGCGTTCTGGAGACCGAGTTCGGAGGGAACAACCGCTGGTGGCCGGACCGCGACCCGACCGACATCGAAAGCCTGTTCCCGCTGGCGATGAACACCATCGGCAACGGCCTGCGCGCACTCCAGGAGAACGGCAAGCGGCCGCGCATCATCGGTATCCACTGGAACCAGTGGGAGGCCGAGGCGAAGAACGCGGATACCACCGTCAACGGACTCCAAGAGGCGCTCCTCAAGGTCCTGAATCCGCTGCGAACGATCACCGGCGACAGCAGGGCCCCGATCTTCCTCTACCGTCCGCGCTCGAGGAACTACGTCGAAAAGTATGGCGAGGTACCGACGCAACGGGTCACCGAAGCGCTGAACACCTTCATCGCCAAACAGCCTGCCCCCCACCCCTACCGGATGCTCGACGCGGCGGACGCCACCACGGCAGCGGGCACGTCGCTCTACAACGCCAGCACCCCACCCAACTTCGGGATCTACGCCGATGGTGTTCACTACACCACCGCCGTGCACGAGTGGTTCGCCGCGCAGCAGTGGAAGACCGTCTTCACCGATGGCCAGTACGGCACGCCGGTGAAGGCCACCGTCAACGCGGCCCTGGGCAGGCCCGCCACCCAGTCCTCCGTCAACAACGAGGGCTCCGCCGCACGGGCGGTGGACGGCGATACCAGCGGCGCCCCGGAGGCCCAGAGCCTCAGCCAGACCAAGAGCGAGGAACGGGCCTGGTGGCAGACCGACCTCGGCGCGCGGCTCCCGATCCGGTCGGTGGAACTGTTCAACCGACCGGGCGACGCGGCCAAGGATCTCACCGATTTCTACGTCGTCGTGTCGGCCACGGATCTCACCGGCCGCAGCTGGGCGAGCATTGAAGCGGACCCGGCGGTGAAGCGGATCCGGATCCCGGGCACCGCGCCCACGAAGCTCACCGTCCCCGTCGGCGCCGACGGACGCTTCGTCCGCGTCCAGCTCGCCGGCACCAACACCCTCACCCTGGCCGAGGTCCGCGTCAACGCCACCCTGGACGGTGTCCGCGCCCTCACCATCGGCGACAAGGCCCTGGGCGTCCCCGCCGCGTCCAAGACCCCCGGCAGCCGGCTCAACACCCGCAACGCACGCAACGACCCCAGCCAGAAGTGGACCCTCACCCAGCAACGAGACGGGAACTACACGCTCGTCAACCAGGCGTCAGGACTCTGCGCCGACGTGACCGCCGCGTCCTACAGGCCCGGCACGCCCATCATCCAGTGGCCCTGCACCGGCCACGTCAACCAGCGCTGGAGCATCACCTCGGTCAGCGGCGGCTACACCATCGCCTCGGCCGACAGCAAACTCCTGCTCACCACAGCCTCGAACGCCAACGGCGCCCTGGTCACCCAGCAGAGCGCCTCGCGCACAGCTCTCCAGAAGTGGAGCATCGCAGACCAGCCCCGCAGGACGGAACACTGACCTGACGCCCACTCCACGCCGTGCTCGGCACGGAACCACCGGACGACCGCTCTCCCGCCCGTAACCCCGGGAGGGGGAGCGGGATCCCGGCGAATCCCATCCGCGCCGTACGTGCGGGGCCGGGCCAGGGTCATGACCCCAGGCCAGCCGTACACCTTCCTCAAGCTGGAGGCCGACACCACCGTGACCCCGGCCACGCTCACCGCCAAGTGGATCAACCGGGACGGCGCGGAGCAGCACACCCAGACGCTCACCATCACCGAGCTCACCCGGCCCTGACACCCCGGTCGGGGGGGGGGGGGGGGGGGGCCCCCCCCCCCCCCCCCCCCCCCCCCCCCCACGCCCCCCCCCCCCCCGGGGGCGAGCGCCGCTTCGG
>NZ_JBHYYB010000130.1:13258-20631 GCF_042752535.1 Kitasatospora sp. NPDC059327
CAGACGCACACCCACACCGAGCACACCCCCCTCTCACACCCCGGCGGGGGGGGGAGCGCGGAGCGACCGCCTCCCGCGCCGACCACCCCACCCCCTCCGGTCCGACAGTCAAGGAGAGCCGCCCATGCTCCGCAACGGCCTGGAACCCTGGCACCTCATCGTCGTACTCGCCGTGATCGTGCTGCTGTTCGGTTCCAAGGAGCTCCCCGAGGCCGCGCGCGGGCTCGGCAAGTCCCTGCGCATCCTCAAGGCCGAAACACGGGCCCTGCACGACGACACCCCAGCCGACGACACCCCCGCCGAAACCGCCCACGCCGCCCAGCCCGCCCCGGCCATCGCCCACCCCAGACCCGAGACACCCCCCACCGGCCACACCACACCCAGCACCCCCCACCCGCGCACCCCCTGAACATCACCCCACCCAGACGGGCCCCAAACGGTCCCGACCGACCTCAACCCCAGCACTCGGCCCCGGCAACCCACTTCCCCTCACACGGCGCTCGGCCCGCTTCGGTCGACATCCGCGCACCTCCTCAAGACTCCGGGCACCGACGGACTGGGTGGGACCTCCCGTCGGTGCCCGGCCCCGGCCAGTCCCGCACCCGGGTCCGGTGACTGCGTCCACGCCCTGCGGCGCTCACCGTTCCTCCGCCTCGGCTGCAGCGGCCAGGTCGAGCAGCCGGTAGGCGGTCGAGCGGCTCACCCCGAACTCGGCGCTCGCATACGGACGGCGGAGCGAACCTCCTCGATTGCGTCCCATGGTTCCCCGGTCAGCCGCCGAGCCTCGGTTTGCGAGGCCAGGCCGACGATCTCTTGGCTCTGGTCGCCGACTCTCCCATACTCGACTCTTCCCCCCCCGGACCGGGCACCGGACCGACCGCGGGTGGGCCAGGTCGCCGACTCCTGCGCGGCTGGCCGCGCCGGCCCGTGACGCAGTGGGTGCCCGACAGGATCTCCGGAACGGTCATCGTCGGCTTCGGCGTGAAGCTGGCCAGCGGGGACTGAGGACCGGCCCGGTGGGACGGCACTGTGCCACTCCCCCCGCCGGCCGGCCCGGGGTTTCGCCCCGTCATCCGTGCGGGGTGGAGCCCCGGTGCGGGTCTGGCCTGGACGGCTACGGTCCCGGCATGACCGGCGCCGCGCCGCCCGCCGCCGACCAGCCGGCCGACGGCGAAGACCGGACCCGGGTGTGCGCCTGGCCCGAGTGTCCGAATCCGGTGCCGAAGGCCCGCACCCGCCGCACCTGCGGCGGCGCCCGGGACCGACGATGTCCTGGCCCGCTGGGGTGAGGACGGCCGCCTCCTCCTCGCTACCGCGGACGCGCCGCGCCGCCGGCTGACCCGCTTCCTCCAGGAGACCGACGCCGCCGATCCGGCCGCGGCGTTCGCGGAGCCGGCCAAGGTACTGCCCGCCTACGGCACCCGCGCCTACATGGCCGCGCAGGACATCCGGGACAAGGCCCGCTGGCCCGACCTCACTGAGCGCGAGCGCGTCAATCGGGGCATGCGCGGGCGGATCGACATCCGGGGCGACGACACAGCTCCGGCCGACGATGACCAGGACGACAGTTGTGCCCCGCGAGGCGAATCTCCGGGCCCCGGCGACGACCGCCAGGAGCAGCCCGTCCCTGCGGCGCCGGCCGCCGCCGAACCGGGGCTCCCGCCCGCCGCCTCGCCGGTCGTGCTGCCCCGCCAATAGGCCGGCGCCCCGCCGAGCGTCCCGCCGGAGCCGTACCTGCGCGGCCTCGGCCGGTTCGACCTGATCCAGAACGTCAGCACGCTGATGCGGCATCCGGGCTGGGACCTGGCCGGGTGGAACCGGGCCCCGGGCCTGTTCTACGTCCGCAAGGCCGGCCGGGCGCTCGCCTGGATCGAGCACGGCGCGCCCCGTCTGGACGGCTGGGCCCTGGTGGTCGAGGGCCGCTTCGTCGCCGACCCCGCCGACCCCGCCGACCGGAGCCGCCCGCTGGTCACCAGCACCGCCGAGCTGGCCGTCCTGCTGGTGCGCCAGGCCCTGGAAGAGGGACTGATCGACGCCGACGCCGCGCCCGTCCTCGGCTGACCGGCCGTGCATTTTGTGAGGCGTCTTGTCGGACACCTTGTGGAGCACCTTGTGGAGCGCCTACTCGGGTGTCTTGTGAGCACCTGATGATTCGCCCCGGGTCGGTTTCTTCGGGCGGAGCCTACGACCCCGAGCCCGGGGCTCCGGCGCGTTGTTCGTTCCGGTCATTCTCGTGGGTCGTGGTCTCGTTCGCCTGCCGGCGGCGGCGTACGAGGAGTGACGCGATGACGGCGAGCAGTAGTGCGGAGGTGCCGACCACGACCCACGGTACGGCCCACACGGTGGTGCGCGCGTGGGCGGTCGAGCCGGTCTCCGCCGGACCACCGGGCACCGGTATGGGGTGCACGGTGAGGTCGACGTCCAGGCGGAACGCCTGCGTCACGCCGTCGAGGCGCGCGGTTCGGGTCTGCGACGCGCCGGGCAGCAACTCCGGCATCGGGTCGAGCCGTTGCCGCTTGGTGGTCAGGCCCCGGGGGCCGCGGACGGTCAGTTCGGGGCGGGCGCCCAGGCGGACGTTTCCGGTGTTGCGCACCGTGTACGTGACGGTCAGGGCGCCGTCGAAGGGGTCGAGCGCGGTGTGTACGTCGGCGTTCAGGGCGCCGGCGC
Source organism: Kitasatospora sp. NPDC059327 (assembly GCF_042752535.1). Classification (NCBI taxonomy): domain Bacteria; kingdom Bacillati; phylum Actinomycetota; class Actinomycetes; order Kitasatosporales; family Streptomycetaceae; genus Kitasatospora; species Kitasatospora sp. NPDC059327. The sequence continues at coordinate 15,926 of NZ_JBHYYB010000130.1, forward strand.
CCAGTGCGGGGCGCAGTGGTCCGTCGACGCGCAGGTATACGCGGGTGCCGACCCGTCGGTCGACCAGCACCTGGTTGCCGGCCGCGTCGCGGCCGGGGCCGGCGATGGAGGCGACGACGCCGCCGCTGTGGTCGCCGGGGGAGGCGTTGTCGGGGACGGCCAGTTCGAACGGGACGTCGCTGCGCGAGCGCGCCGGCACGGTCACTCGGGTCTGCTTGAGGCGGATCCACGAGCCCACGTCGGCGGGCGGGCGTCCGGCCGCGAGCAGGTCGAAGCCGCCGGCGGCGGTGGTGAAGGCGTCCTGGGTGTAGAGGTCCACGGTCAGGGGTGTGTCGCCGGCGTTGGTGACGGCGACCCAGTCGACCTGTCGGGCACCGGGTGCGAGCGCGAAGCGGAAGAACGGTCGGTCGTCCGGGCCGCGTTCGGTCGACGGTTGGACCGACCAGGTCGTGGGCGCGGGTGAGGGCGCGGGGTCGGCCGCGTTGGCGGGTGGGGCGTTCGTCAGCACGAGGCAGGTGGTCGCCGCGGCGAGCGCTGCGAGTACCCGGCGAAGGCGACGACGGGAGTGGGGCATGTGAAGGATTCCGTTCGTGGTCCGGGCGGGGCGGGTGACGTCGGGTCGGGACGCGGCGCGGGGTACGGGGGTGATCCCCCGTACCCCGCGCCGCCGGTGTCGGAGCAGTCCCTCGCCTAGGCGCGAGGGATGGTCGGTGTCAGATGGCGGTGACGGTGAGGGTCGCGCGGTAGGTACCGGGCGCGGTCGTGGTGGCCAGACTCAGGCTGAGGTCTGCGCCGAGCACGGCGGTGCCGCGACCGTGGCCGGCTACTGCTTGGCCCAGCAGGCGGGCGGTCTTGACGCCGCCGTCGGTCGCCGGGGCGACCGGCTGGCCGGCGGTCACCTGCTGACCGTCGCCGGCCTTGACGACCGTCGGGGTCCAGCCGAGCGCTGAGCCGTCGAAGCTCGCGCCGCCTTCGGCGGCGGCGAAGTCGGTGACCTGGCCGTTGACGTTCCAGCCTGGGTCGGCGCTGCGCAGGTCGGTGACCTGGACGGTGTTCAGCGCGCCGGAGGTGGCGAGACGGTCGCCGGCCGGGGTGAGCTCGGGAGAAGGGAGAGTGACCGCGGCGCCGTCGACCGTCATGGTCAGCGCACCGGTGTTCTCGACGGTGGTGGTGATGATCTGGGTGCCGCTCAGCGGGTCACCGCCGGGGACAACGGGAGGGAGGTACTGCGCGGTCACCTGGGCTTGGGTAAGAGCCTGGCTGTAGACGGCCATGTTGTCCAGGTCACCCTTCAGGGTGGTACCGTTCCCCTGCCCGATGGTATGCATGGGCAGGGGGATCGACGCGTCCACCTGGCCGACCTGCGCCCCGTTCGCGTAGAGCGTGGTAGTGCCCGGGGTGGTGACGAAGGTGAGTTGAACCCACTGGTCCATCGGGACGCTGTAGGGGAACGAGTAGTCGGCCGTGCCGGAGCGGGTGAAGCCGACGAGCGCCTCGGTGTCGTACTGTTCGAGTTTGATCGCTCCGGTCTTGGAGGCCAGGAGCGTCGCGTCCGGCTGATTCCCGGTGCGGCGGACCCATACCGAGTACGTCCAGGGCTCGGCGATGTCCGATCCGCCCAAGCCGACACCGTCGCCCGACCCGGCGAAACGCAGGACCGACCCTCTTGCGCCGTCATTTGCGAACAACGGGTTGTCGATGATGTAGGTGGATCCGTGGAGAGTACCGGCTGTGTCGCGGACGGCGCGGACGTGTGGCGAGGGCGCGGCGTCGTGCCAGCCGGCCGGATAGGCGGCCGGGTCCATGGGGTAGAGGTGGATGGGCTTGCCGTCGGTGCTGTGCGTCTGGGCCGGGAATCCGACGTGGCCGGGCGCCTTGCCGATGCGTGACAGTCGGGACTGGAAGCCGTCGAGGCTTTCCGTCGGCAGGGCGGTATTCCACAACTTGGCCGCCATCAAGGCGCGTGGGGTGGCCGCCAGGTCCTCGAAGAACCGATCCTCCGCCCACATGTTGTAGTCGGCCCACACGGACATCATGCCGCCGAGCATCGAGGCACCGGTACTGGGCTGCCACTCCTCGTGGAGCCAGGGCTGGTTCGGATAGCTCCTGTGATAGTTGTTCGGGGTCAGGTAGAGGCCCGAACCCGGGGCAGCAGCCTGGATGGTCCTGTAGGCGGCGAGGGTCGGCGAGGTTCCGGTCTCGTGCTGCCAGTCCATGACGATGACGTCGGTGTCGACGGTCTGCTTCGGGTGGTCCGTCTCCTCGAAACCGCTGAAGACCACGGTCTGCTTGCCGGCCGCGTTGATCTGGGTGTCGAGCGAGTTGATATGACCCGCGAGCAGGTCGCCGAGGGTCGAGTACGTGGCTGCGTTGGCCGTGAGATAGGACTGCACCGCCGGACAGTCGGCGAGGCCTCCGGGTACCTCGTCGCCGCCGATGTGGACGTACGGCCCGGTGAACCAGGGCATGAACGTGGCGAGCAACTGCTGTGATACCTGCAGGGTACGCGGATTCGTCAGGTTCATGGTGAACGCCGGCGTGACCCATCCGTGGGTGTAGTCCTGCCCGCAGGAGTTGGCCGCGGTCGCTCCGGAACCGTCGGCGTTGGGTCCGTCGCCGAAGCCGATTCGGAAGTAGTCCGCGACGACCGCGGCGTGGCCGGGGAACTCGAAGCCGGGCATGATCGTCACGTTGTTCGCGGCGGCCAATTGGTGGAACTGCTGCATCTGCGCTTGCGTGTAGCTGGAGGCCGGATCCGCGAGCCCGGGGTAGTCCGGGCTGTTGAGACGAAAGCCCTCGGCCTCGGCGAAGTGCATGACCAGGACATTTGCCTTGACCCAGGCCATCTCTCGGATCAGGTCCTCGATGTAGCCCGGCTGCCAGTACTTGCGACCCATGTCGAGTAGGACGCCGCGTATCGGCTTGGCGGGGCTGTCCGTGGTCGAACCGGTGGGAACTGTCGTGTGGGTCGGGTCCTGGCGCAGGATCTGCAGGATGCTGCGGCCGCCGTAGAACGCGCCGGCACTGGTGCCCGCGGTGATGTGGAGCGAGGTGTCGACGACGAGGCGGTAGCCTTCGGGGCCCGCCCCGCTGTCGGCGCTCAGTCCGAGGGTGATGTCTCCGGGTCGGGCCGCGTCGTGAGTGATGGGAAGGGACAGGCCGGTGACGGCCGCGAGGTCGGTGGCAAATCCTGCGGCGACTTGATTCAGGGTCTGTTGTGTTATCCCCGCCTGGGTCGGTCCGACCGTCCACTCGCCCGCGGTGGTGTTGTCGACCACGATGCGAGCGTCGGCCGAGAGCGTCAGCGTCCCGCCGGTCGCAGTCCAGTTGGTGAGTGCCGGGATCGTTGGCGGTGCTGCGGACTCCGCTGCCTGCGCGGCTTGGGGTACCGCCATCAGGCCAGCCGTGGTCACGAGGGCCGTCCAGAGTATGGACAATGCTTTGCGCATGAGACAAATGCCTCCGTTCTTTCGAAGAGGTGTTCTCCAGTGCTCGATCACTTCGGCGGCGCTGGCGGTCGTCCTGTCGTCGTCCTTCCTGTCGACCGAGCCGCCACGCGCTGGCACAGGCGGTGCGGCTGACAGTCCTGTCGCCGCCGATGCCGTCCGTGGTGCCGCTTCATCGCGGTACCGATTTCGTGCCTTCGGAAATGCAGGATCGTTGGCGGCGTTCCGTCATTCCGAACCCTGCGCACCTGTGATAAGAAATGCTCACTAGGTGGATTTTATGAAAGCTATCGAGCAGTAGTAGCGAGCATTTTGCGCACCTGCCGTGTCGGCAGTCAACACCTCGACGCAAGAAAGATCTGCACCGATTCCGGAGGCTCGAGGCGAATGGTCCAGACCAGCCGGTTCGGGAGTGGGAGTAAGTCAGGCTTGACGAGCCAGATCGGCGGCGTTGACGCGCCGGCCGCGCCGATGCTGTTCGGCGCGCCGACCTGCGCGATGTGTGCCACGGAGCTGGAATGGGGCGGCAAGGGCCGCCGCCCGAAGGCCTGCTCGAAGGCCTGCTCGTCGAAAGCGGACCGCGCCCGGGAGAAGGAGAATTCGAGCTGACCGTCACCGATCTTCCGGAGGCGGACGGCGAGCACATGGTCGCCGGCCTTCTGGTCGCCCCGCACTCCAGGGTCCGGGTGAGGCTCACCGACGGCCAGGCCGCAGGGCTCGGTCTGCCGCCCGGCGTCGGCTACGTGGTGACCGGCACCCTGACCGACCTGAACGACACCCCGGTCGAGCTCATGACTTCCACCCGGATGACCGTCCCGGCCCGCCGGCTCCACCAATCGGTCGGTTCTGCTCCGTAGGACCAGTGAGTTCGCTCTGTCCGAACTCCCCACCCCAGGTCATGGGGTTGCCCGGCCTTTGCGGCGCACACCGCACCGCACCCGGCGAGTACCGCCGAACTGCCACTACGCACGGCCGCACAGTCGCAGCCCAAGGCCGGTGAGTTTCACTGCGCACGCTGCGCTAGGTCGGTTAGTGCGGCGCGATGGGCCTGCTGCGAAACTCACCGGTTCTCTCCCCACCGCGGTTCAGAGTGGGTGCGATCCGGGATCGCAGTTCACCGTCCGACGGTGCGCACCGCCGACCGGGAGCTCCTCCTGGTCGACCCTCCGCGCCACGCGTCCGCGCCGTGGGGCGGGGAGGGCACAACCCCTCTCCGCGCTAGTAACACCGGGGGAACCCGGCGCAGCGGTGAGCCCAAGA
>NZ_JBHYYB010000131.1:0-20519 GCF_042752535.1 Kitasatospora sp. NPDC059327
CCGCACCGCGGCGCCCCCCGCCCGGCCCCCCCCCCGGCTGGCGTCCGGGTACGACTACCCCCGCGCCCGACACCTGGCCGGTCCGCCCCCGCCGGGGCCCCCCCCCCGCCCCCCGCACGGGGGCCGCGCCCGGGTCCGCCCGCCCGGCCCGCGCCGGTCAGGGACGGTGGCAGGCCTCGCGGCCGCCCGACCGGTCGGACCCGGGCGCGGCCACGCAGATGAAGCGACCGTCGGTCGGGTCCTGGCTGAGGTAGCGGCCCACACACTTGCTCCGGCCGTGCGCGGCGCAGAACGCGAGCGCGCCGTCGCCGTCGGGGAAGTCACCGGTGGTGTAGACGACCCAGTAGCCGGGGTTGAGCGACTTCCAGTCGTCGCTGTTGAGGATCCGGGCGCCGGGGAGCTGGCGCTGGAGCGCGAGGAGTTCCTTGTCGAGCGCGGCCCGGTCGGAGCCGTGCGGGACGGCGGAGAGCTGGGCGATCCACAGGCCCGACGCCGTCGGCGCGGGGGCGGCGGTGCCGGTCACCGGGGGCGTGGCGCCGCCGGGGCCGGTCGCGGCGGCGCCCGAGCCGGGCAGTGCCGCGTACCCGCCGATGCCGGCGGCGGCGAGGGCGGCGACTCCGGCGACGGCGATGGCCGCCCGTGGCGGGCGCCGGCGCGGGCGCACCCCGGCCGGTGCTCCGGTGCCCTCCGGGAGGAGGGCGGTGGCGACCGGTTCGGTGCCCGGAGCCGACGGCGGCCGGCGGGTCGACTCCTCCTCGCGCACGACCGTCGCGCCGGCGGCGAGGAGGTACGGCTGCCCGTCGCGGACGGCGGCGAGCGCCCTGGCGGTCTCCTCGGCGTCCGGCCGGGCATCGGGCACCCGGTCGAGCAGCGCGGTGATGACGGCGGCGAGCGGGCCGGCGTGCGGTGGGGACGGCACGGGCTCGTCGCAGACGGCGACCAGGACCTCCCAGACGGAGTCGCGCCGCATCGGGTTGACCCCCTCGACGCAGGTGTACAGGAGCACCCCGAGCGACCACAGGTCACTCGGCGGGCCGACCGTGTTCCCGGCGCGGCGGATCAGCTCGGGGGCGAGGTACTCGGGGGAGCCGATGAGGTCGCCGGTGGCGGTGAGAGTGTGGGAGCCCTGGAGCGCGGCGATGCCGAAGTCGGTCAGGACGGCGCCGCCGGCCGGCCGTACGAGGACGTTCGCGGGCTTCACGTCGCGGTGCAGGATTCCCGCGGTGTGGGCGGCGCGCAGGGCGGCGAGGACGTCCAGGCCGATGCGGGCGGCGTGGACGGGTGTCAGCGCGCCGTCGCGCAGCAGGGCGTCGAGGGGGGTGCCGTCGACGAGCTCCATCACCAACCACGGGTGGGGCCGGTCGTCGACCACCTCGTAGATGGCGACCGCGTTGGGGTGGTTGATCCGCGCCAGGGCCTTGGCCTCGCGCAGCGCGCGCTCCCGCAGGTGGGCGGTGCGCTCGGGGTCGTCGTGGCCGCCGGAGCGGATCTCCTTGAGGGCCACGTCGCGCTCCAGCCCGGAGTCGTGGGCCCGCCAGACGGTGCCCATGCCCCCGGCGCCGAGGCGTTCCCGGAGCTCGAACCGACCGGCCACGACGTCGCCGACAGCCCGGGCGTCTGCGCGAGTCATGCTTGACCTCTCCCGTGTCCCCTCGATGCGCCGCTACCGTCGCCCCGCCCGGGAGGGCCGGGGGCGTCGGCGGACGCCGCCGGTCGAGAACGCCGTCCCCGTGCGGACCCGCGCGAAGGCGGTTCCGGCTCGGGCGCACCGGGCCGGGGGCGCCGTGGACGGCGCACCCCGACGGCCTCCGGGGCCGCCGTTCTCGATCAGCGGACGATATCACCGGGGCGATGTCGTCCCCGGCGACGTCACCGGATGGACGTCGCCCCGGTCGTCCGCGGTTCCCCGGCGATCTCGCGGCGCTCGGCCACCGCCTCGCCGCCGAGGGCCGGGCCGTGCCCCGGCGGTGGCCGCCGCCGGGCTCGCGCTACTCCAGCAGGAAGTCGTGGACGGCCTGCCGTCCGGCCGGGTTCTCGGCCCGGTTCTGCACCGAGTGGGCGGCCCCGGGGACGATCACGGTCCGCGGGTGGTGCGCGAACTCGGTGTACTCGTCCATGAGTTCGTACGGGGTGGCGAGGTCGCGGTCGCCACCGAGCAACAGGACCGGGACGCGGGGCAGTTCGCGGTGGTCCGGCGGGGTCGGGGGCACCGGTTGGCGCGGCCAGTCGAGGCAGACCAGGAGGCTGCCGAGGCCGGTCGCGGTCGCCGGGTCGTACGGCCAGGTCTGTTCGGCGGTGAGGTGTTCGCGGGTGCGTTCCAGCGCGGCCGCGCGGCCTTCGACGGGGGTGTCGGTGGTGCCCCAGGGGAAGTGCGAGTCGGCGCACAGGGTGGCGGAGTGCAGGCCTTGGCTGAGTTCCTCGGCCGGCGCGGCGTCGACCTCCCGGCGGACGAGGTCGAAGAAGTCCTGGAGCTTCGCGGGGCGTCCGGCGGCGGCCTCGTGCAGGATGTCCGGGACGCCGCCGTAGTCGGGGTCGACGAACTCGTAGCCGGTGAGGGCGCTGAGGATCTGTGCCCCGTTGCCGTAGCGGCGGACGGTGGTGGCGAGGTCCTCGGCCGGGTCGGTGGCGCAGCCGGTGGCCCGGCAGGCGGCGCGCAGGATCCGGGCGGTCGCGGGGAGCGCGGCCAGGTCCAGGGGGTCGAGGCCCCGGCGCGGCGTCACCGAGTCGAGTACCAGGCGGCTCACGCGCGTCGGGTGGGCGAGCGCGTAGCGCTGGGCGGTGAAGGTGCCGTAGGAGACGCCGTCCAGGGTGAGGCGGCGGGCGCCGAGCGCGCGGCGCAGCAGGTCGATGTCGGCGACGGTGTCGGCGGTGCTGTAGTGGCGGGCGTCGGGGCCGAGGGCGGCGGCGCAGTCGGCGATCGACCGCCGGCGGGGCACGGCGAGGTCGGAGGTGCCCATGTCCTCCTGGAGGTCGGGGCATTGGAGCGCGCCCCGGCCGGTGCCGCGTTGGTCGAACATCACCAGACGGTAGTCCTTGAGGACGGGTTCCAGGCTGGTCGCCGTCCGCCTCATCGAGGGGACGCCGGGTTGGCCGGGGCCGCCGGTGAGGAAGAGCAGGTCGCCCCTGGGCGCGGTGGTGTTGCCGGTGACGGCCACCCGCAGGTGGAGGGTGCCGGGGGTGGCGCCGCTGTGGTCGAGCGGCACGGTGAGGGTCCCGCAGAGGAACTCGGGTGCCTCGGGGCAGGGTGCCTGCCCGGTGATCCCAGCGCCGACCCCGGCCGTGGCGGCCGGGGTGGCGAGGCCGGCCGCGGGGGTGGCCAGGGTGGTGGCGGCGACCACCGCGACGGCACCGGCCAGGGCGGCGACGCGGCCGCTTGTGCGTGTCATGTTCCTCCTCCGGTCGCGCCGCGCCCGTGCCGGCGCGGTCACGCAGGCAGCGTGCGCCCCGGGGCGGGTCGACGGCGCGCGCACAGCACGGGACTCGCCCGGGAACCACCCGACAGGAGCCGGACGGTCGCGCCGGGTGCGTCGGCGGGTGCTGCGCTTCCCGGCCGGTCGGTGCGGCTCCGGTTCCTCCTACCAGGAGCCCGATCCGGTGAGGCGTGTCAGGTACGGGGTGTGGCGAGGAGGTTCGGCCGGGGTGGGCGGGTAGCGTGCGGGCACCGAGGAACACCCGCACGCCGGGGAGGACGACGCGATGGAACGGTCGATCGACGAGGGGTTGGGGAGACGCCAACTGCTCACCAGGGCCGGTGCGGTGGCCGTCGGCGCCTCCGTGGGCGGGGCCGTCCAGGTGGTGGGTGGCGAGAATGCGGGCGCGGTGGTGGTCGGTGGCGGTCGGAGCGGGGCGGCGCCGTTCGGGCCGGTCGTGGTCCACCCCGGTGACGTCCGCTACGACAGCCTGGCGCACGGCGACAACTTCCGCTTCGTCGGCAGCCCGCAGGAGATCCGCCTGGTCGGCTCCACCGAGCAGGTGGTGCGGGCGGTCTCCGACGCGGTCCGCACCGGACGTCGGATCGCGGTCCGCAGTGGCGGTCACTGCTTCGAGAACTTCACCGCCGACCCCGAGGTACGGCTCCTGCTTGATCTCTCCCCGATGGACGCCGTCGACTTCGATCCCGCGATGGGCGCCTTCACCGTGCGGCCGGGCGCGACCCTCGGGCAGGTCTACCGGACCCTGTTCAAGGGGTGGGGCGTGACGATCCCGGCCGGCGGATGCCCCGAGGTGGGCGCGGGCGGTCACCTGGTCGGTGGCGGGTACGGTCCGCTCTCCCGGCGCCACGGCTCGGTGGTCGACCACCTGCACGCCGTCGAGGTGGTCGTCGTCGACCGGGACGGCACCGCCCGTGCGGTCGTCGCCACCCGCGATCCCGACGATCCGCACCACGACCTGTGGTGGGCCCACACCGGTGGCGGTGGCGGCAACTTCGGCGTCGTCACCCGCTACTGGCTGCGCTCCCCGCAGCCCGAGGGTGCCGGCCCCCGGCCACCCGACGACCCCTCGCGCCTTCTGCCGTCCGCGCCGGGCACGCTGCTGACGGCCCTGGTCCACTGGCCCTGGGACGAGACGATGAACCAGCGCGCGTTCAGCGCCCTGCTGCGCAACTTCGGTACCTGGCACGAGCGCAACAGCGCGCCCGGCTCGCGTGGCGCGAACCTGTACGCGGTCCTCATCGCCGGGCACCGCGCCACCGGAGCCGTCGAGATGACGGTACAGGTCGACGCGGGCCTACCGGACGCCGACGCCCTCCTGACCGGCTTCGTCTCCGCCGTGACCGCGGGCACCGGCACCACCCCGCCCGTCACGCTCCGACGCACCCTGCCCTGGCTGCAGGCCGTGACCTGGCCCGGTACGGGTGAGCCCGGCAACATCGGCACCCGCCGTTACAAGGACAAGGGCGGATACCTGCGCCGTCGGCTGACCGACGCCCAGCTCTCCACCGTCTACCGGCACTTGACCAACGACACCGGCGGCACCGAGAGCGGCATGCTCCTCGTCGGCTACGGCGGGTGGGTCAACGCCGTCGCCCCCGCCGCCACCGCCGTCGCCCAGCGGGATTCGGTGATGAAGGCCGTCTACTTCACCGTCTGGGCCGACGAGGCGGAGGACGCCTCCCGGCTGGCCTGGGTCCGCGAGTTCTACCGGGACGTGTATCGCGACTCCGGAGGCGTCCCCGTCCCCGGGGACGTCAGCGACGGCTCCTACATCAACTACGCCGACAGGGACCTCGCCGATCCGGCCTGGAACACCTCCGGCGTCCCCTGGCACACCCTGTACTACAAGGCCAACTACCCCCGCCTGCAACAGATCAAGGCGCGCTGGGACCCTCGCGACATCTTCCGGCACGCCCTCGCGATCGAACCACTGTTCAGCTGAACCACCCGTAGGGCGTCGTGGCCCGCGTGGTGAGCTGGACGCACAGTGGCCGGGCCGTGTCCCTGAGCAGCCCCACCCCGTTCCACGCCCGGCGTCGCCACCTCGGGCCGCCGGGCCCGCGGGTGTGCGATCGGCCGGAGTGCCGAAGCGGGGGGCGCCCGCCTCAGGCTTCCGCTGCCGGGACCGGCTCTCTCGGCGGGAGCGGCCGGGGTTCGCGGGCGGCGTGGAGGAGTGCGCGCAGGCAGGCGATGAAGTGGGCGTGGAGGTCGGGGGCGTCGCGGTAGTGGTGGGCGGTGCGGATGTATTCGGAGAGGGCGGCAGCGGCGGCGGACACGACGACGGTGTAGAGGGGGTGCCCGACGGGGAGCCCGGTCTCGGCACTCACTCCGGCGGAGCAGAGCCGGACGGCGTCGGTGAGCTGGTTGATGCAGAGGGCCTGGAGTTCGGGATTGGCCTCGAACATGGCCTGGTTGAGGGCCATGAGTTCGGGGTCGTTGAGTTCGGCCTCCCGGACGAGCCAGCGGTCGACGGCGTCGAGGAAGCTGACGTCGGGGTGCTCCTGGAGGGTGGCGGTGAGCCGGGAGGCGATGTCGTTGGCCAGGGACAGCGCGATGTCCTGCTTGGCCGGGAAGTACTGCTGCACCGTGCGCGGCGCGACGTTGGCGGCGCGGCCGATGTCGGCGATGGTCGCGCCGTCGTAGCCGTGTTCGGTGAACAGGCGCATGCCCGCCCGGACGATGTCGTCGCGGCGCTGGGCCTTGACGCGCTCCCGGTGCGACTCCGGTGTCGGTGAAGAAATGACCATGCACGAATGGTATCTCACCACGCATAATTACGTCCGAGCGCAAAAATGCTACAGTCGGCAAAAGTCCGAAGGTGGCGCCCGTGAGGCGCGCCATGCCCCAAGGAGCGCGCGGCTGTGTCCACGTACCTGTACCGACTTTCGAGATGGTGCTTCCGTCACCGCCGGGCGACGCTGACGGCCTGGCTGCTGATCTCGATCCTGGCCATCGGCGGCGCTTATGCCAGCGGCGGCAAGACCGACGAAAGTTTCACGATCCCCGGCACCGAGGCCCAGCGAGCCGTGAGCGTCCTCCAGGAGAAGCTGCCCGCCGCGTCCGGCGCCTCCACCCAGATCGTCTTCGCCGCCCCCCAGGGCCATGCCGTCACCGAGCCCGACTACCGGGAGGCGATCACCCGCACGGTGGCCGACGTCGGCTCCGTCCCCCAGGTCACCGCCGCCTCCAACCCCTTCGAGGCGAAGCTGGTCTCACCCGACGGCGCGATCGCGCTCGCCGGCGTCACCTATGACACCGCCGCCGGGAACGTGAAGGAGGCCACCACCCGGAAGCTGGAGGCGGCGACCCGGACGGCCAAGGACGCCGGCCTCCAGGTGGAGTTCTCCGGAGCGGTCTACCCGCACGAGAAGGCGGTCGCCAGCTCCGAGGCCATCGGTACGGCCGTCGCCCTGGTGGTCCTGCTGGTCACCTTCGGCTCGTTCGTCGCCGGTGGTCTGCCCCTGATCAGTGCCCTGGTCGGCGTGGCCGTCTCGATGACGGGCATCATGACGCTCGCCGCCGTCTTCGAGATCACCTCGGCCTCCACCGCGGTGGCGGCCATGCTCGGTCTGTCCTGCGGCATCGACTACGCCCTGTTCATCCTCTCCCGCCATCGTGCCAACCTCCAGGCCGGGCACGACCCCGAGGAGGCGGTCGGCCGAGCCGCGGGCACCGCGGGCAGCTCCGTCCTGTTCGCCGGCCTCAGCGTCATCATCGCGCTGTGCGGCCTGACCGTGGTCGGTATCCCGTTCCTGTCCGTCATGGGCCTGACCGCCGCCGGCACCGTCGCCCTGAGCCTGATCATCGCCCTGACCCTGCTGCCCGCCCTCATCGGCTTCGCCGGCGACCGCCTGACCCGCTACTCCCGCCTGCCCGGCCTGCGCCGGGCGAAGAAGGCCACCGAGAACTCCGTTCACGCCCCGCAGAAGCTCGCCGGCACCCGCTGGGCGAACTGGGTCGTGCGCCGCCGCGTACCCGTGCTCGTCGCCGGGCTCCTCGGCCTGGGCCTGATGGCCGTCCCCGCCTTGAGCATGGACCTCGGCCTGCCCGGCGCCGACGCCCGCTCCACCAGCGACACCTCCCGGCGCGCCTACGACCTGACGACCGACCACTTCGGCCCCGGCTACAACGGCACCCTCACCATCGTCGCCCAGCGCGTCGACACCCCCGAGAAGGCTCGGGCCATCAGCACCGCCCTGGGCAAGGTGGACGGCGTCGCCCACGCCGCCCCGGCCGCGGTCGTCAACGACATCGCCCTGATCAGCGTCGTCCCCGCCACCGGCCCCGGCGACCCCGCCACCACCAGACTCGTCCACGACATCCGCGACCGCCGCACCGAACTCGCCGCCGGCACCGGCGCCGACCTCCTGGTGGGTGGCGTCACCGCCACCAACATCGACATCGCCGCCAAACTCGGCGACAGCCTCCCCGTCTTCCTGATCGTCGTCGTCTCCCTCGCGTTCGTCCTGCTGACCTTCGCCTTCCGCACGATCCTGGTTCCGCTGAAGTCGATCCTCGGCTTCCTGCTCTCCACCGGGGCCGCGTTCGGCGCGCAGGTCGCGATCTTCCAGTGGGGCTGGTTCAGCGACGCCCTGGGCATCGTCCCCACCCAGACCCTGTGCTTCCTGCCGGTGATCCTGCTGGCCATCATGTTCGGCCTGTCCAGCGACTACGAGATCTTCGTCGTCTCCCGCATCAAGGAGCACTACACCAAGCACGGCGACGCCCGCGCCGCCGCCGCGGCCGGGACCGGCCTGTCCGCCCGCGTCGTCACCGCCGCCGCCCTGATCATGGTGTCCATCTTCATCGCCACCATGGTCACCGATGATCCCATCACCAAGGCCATCGGCTTCAGCTTCGCCATCGGCGTCCTCGTCGACGCCTTCATCGTCCGCCTCGCCCTCGTCCCCGCCCTCATGGCCGTCGTCGGCGAGCGGATCTGGTACCACCCCACGTGGTACGGCCGCCTCGTGCCCGACCCGGACATCGAGGGCGACAAGCTCGAAGAACACCTCGCCCACGCGGACCACGACAACGAGCAGCCCGCCCCCGCCCTCGCCTGACCACCCCCCACAGTGACCGCTGTCCACCAACTGCCCGCTCCCAGGGCGGATTCCGGGGCGTGATCAATCTGTGGGACTCACCTTCACGGCGAGGCTTGATCAGGTAGCTCAGGTCGCGTGACCCGACTGCAACTGAATGCTGCGGAAAGGGAGTTCACCGGGGCGTGCCTGCCGGCCGGCGAGTCCGGACCGTACGGTCTGGATTGAGTCAATGTGGCGCGACGCATTCGGGCCCGAGGGCCGCGGCGCAGGCGTTCAGGGCTTCCTGCGATGCCCCGGCGGGCATGGCTGCCCATGGCTTGCCCGAGAGAGTACCCATTGGGTCAACACCGCCGGAGTGGACGGGCACTCGTCGATCCGGGGGCTCGGCACGACTCCCCGTGATCCGGCGATGGCCCCCTGACATGAGCGAAGTTGTTTGCACCAGAGGCTGGGTGACGATAAGTCAACTCATCCTTCGAGGGTGCGCGTGTCCGGCGGAGTGGTGCTGAAGGCTTTGCGTGAACAGGGTGGCGCCGAGTGGATTTCCGTGGAGTCTTTGGGCGGAGCCGGGGAGTGCAATTGCGACCCCTTGGCCCATCCTCCACGAATGGGTGCCGGGTGTCGATATTGTGCAGAAGGCAACGGATTGATAACTCGGCGGGCTGAACTTCCGGTAGGACCATCTCCAAGCATGTCGGGCCGGTGGAGGTCGGGGGTTCAGCGAGAGGGGTACCGCCATGCGGGAAGCATGCTCCGTCAGTAGGTCGCCGGTATGGCCCCTGTACGAATTCTTGGCATCGGAAGGCGACGGGAGTCCGACGACGGCCACCGGGGCCCTCTCCGCCCCGGCCGTGCGGGGCGGTGGGCTCCCGGCAGGTTCCGGTCGGGGGAGTCGCGGCGTCACGGGAAGAGGGGCGCGGTGAGTGGTCTCACTCCGCCGGGGGCGCCGGCCACCGGGAACCCGCGCGGCACCGGCTCGGCGGCCTCCATGGCACGGCAGGTCGAGATGGCGTGAGGGGCCGCAACGGTCCAACGGGTCAGGGCGGCACGGCGGGACGGCCACGGTCCGGTCAGGACTCGCACGGTGGCGGGGTGCAGGACGGTGAGCCGATCACGGTCCAGGCGGTGGCGCTGTACTCGCTACCGGCGGTGCCTCCGCCCGGTCGCTCGGACGGGGAGGTTGCCACCGGCATCAAGGGGGTGGTGTCCCACCTGCTGATTCCCGACCTAATGCCGGGCATGCCCGGGGTGCTCGCACGCTGGTTGGAGAGTCGGACCGCCGTGGTGGCGCCGGCCGTGCCGTTCGAGGACGCGATGGTGTCGCTCAGCTGGGCCCGCAAGCCTCCGCAGACATCCGGGCTCCAGCGGGATGCCCGGAGGAACGGGCGCTGAGTGTCCCATGCCGGATCTGAGGGAGGAAGCGCAAGGCCAGGAACGGCCGTGACCGGCTCTGACGTGCCCTTGGTGGGCCGTCTTCCGGGGTCGTTCGCCATCCCGCCGGTGTACCCGGCGGCGAGGCCGGCCGTGCTCGGCAGGCCTGATCACGTCCGAGGAGTGTGAGGAACATGAAGTCCCGTCAACATCGTGCGTCAAAGCGAAGAGTCGTCGCCCTGCTGTCAGCGGGGATCCTGGGTACCAGCGCGGTGAGGGCTTTCGCCGACGATCTCCCGTGGAGCGGGCAGCCGGCGGCGGCGCCGCAGCTCGGTACCGTCGGCTGTGCCGACGCCGGGGCGGCCCTGAGCGACGTGCCGGAAGCGTCGCGGGAGGCGGTGGGCAGAGCACTCGCCGAACTGGACTCCCAGGTGGCGGACGCGTACAGCCGGTTGTCGGCGCCCGGCTCGGGCGACACCGAGGGGAGCGTGCTGGCTGCCCTCGCCGACAGACGGGCGCAGACGCTGAAGAAGCTGTCGGAAAGCGCGGGTCTGGGATCCGGTCTGCCCAAGGACCTCTCGGGGACGGCGACGTGCGTGGTGAGGCACGATCGGGTGGTCGAGGAGTCGGCCAAGGTGTACAGCGCCGACGGTGAGGGCGGGGCCGTCGCCCGGACCAAGGCGCCGGCGCAGAGCGACTACCTCCCCAAGAGCGGGTTCGTGGACATCTACCACGTCCCCCCGAACGCTGCGGCGCCCCTCCCGAAGGGGTCCGCCACCGGCTCCTTCAGGTCCCGGTGCGGGCGCAACGAGGACCGCCACCTCAACTCCGACAATGTGATCGTGGCCCCTGGCGTCAGCAACGGGGCGCACCACACGCACGACTACGTGGGGAACGTGGCCACGGACGCGGTCTCGTCCGACTCCGTGCTCGCCGCCTCGGGCACCACCTGCTCGAACGGGGACCGGTCGGCGTACTTCTGGCCCGTCCTGCGGGTCCTCGACGGCACTGACGACCCCGGATCTCCCGGTGGCAGCCTGGACCGGAACGTGGGGCGGATCCTCGTCCCGGTCGAGGTGGACATCACGTACACCTCCAGGGTCGGGAACCCCGTCCAGCCGATGGCCCGGTTCCTGCGCATCATCACCGGTGATCCCAAGGCTTTCACCACCGGGTCGGCGAACGTCCGGGCGTCGTGGAGCTGCACCGGGTTGGAGAACCGTCAGGTCGTCGGCAGGTACCCGATCTGCCCGCAGGGGAGCAGGGTCCTCCGGACGCTCAAGTTCCCGGACTGCTGGGACGGCAGGAACATCGACAGCGCCAATCACCGGACCCACACCGCCTTCTCGGAGGCCACGGGTGCCTGCCCGAAGGACTTCAAGGCGATCCCTCAGCTGGTCGAGCGTATCGCCTACGACGTGCCGGCCGGGCTCCGATACGCCGTCGACAGCTTCCCCGAGCAGTTGCACAACCCGATCACCGACCACGGTTACTTCGTCAACAACATGAACGACAGCCTGCTGGAGCAGATGACCAGCTGCGTCAACCAGGGGCGACGCTGCGAGTGACCCGATCCTTTCAGGGGCGCACCACCCTGCGGGCCGCCCCTGCGGGCCCGACCCAGCAGCGATCGAAACGTCCAGGATCTGGCACGACAACGCGTGGGACATCGACCTGGACGACGGTTCCGGCAACTACGTCGTCAAGAACAACCAGCTGGTGAACGCCGGCATCAAGCTGCGGGACGGCGTCAAGCGCACCGTCAGCCGGACAGGCACCGTAGCGGGCGGGGGCCGCCCGCTACGACGTGTGCTCCGCGAACGCCCCTCGGGGCGTTCGCGGAGCGGGGGCGTGTGAGCCCCGGGTCAGCCGGAGCCGGTACTGGTGACCAGTCCTGCCACGGTGGCCCGAGCCTGACCGCTGTGAGGGGTGGTGCCGCGGGGATGGTGAGGCGTTGCCGGCCGTCCCCGCGGCGGTGTGCGGTCGGAGGGGGTCAGCCGGTGGGGACGTTGACCTGGACCTCGGGCAGGGTGAGGTAGTTGGTGCCGGCGAGCTGGATGCGGACGTAGCGTCCGTCGGCACCCACGGGGACGGTCAGTTTCGCCGGCGCGGTGCCCGTGATCCGGATCTTCTTCACCGCCGGGTCGGCCTGGATGTCCGCCCAGCCGCGGCCGGTGAGGTCGGTGGCCGACACGATGACGTCGAAGTCGCTGAGGCGGTCCATGACCCAGTCAGTGCGGTTGAACACCTCCACCGACCGGATCTGCTGCTTCGCGCCGAGGTCGACCTGCCACCACGGCTGCGCCTCGCTCGTGGTGTAGCTGGGGGTCGCCTGTGCGTAGACGCCGTTGGTGATGCCGTCCACCGCCCGTCCGGCAAATTCCCCCGTCGCGTGGGTGGAGGACTGGGTGGCGGGCTTGCCCAGCGCGGCGTTGACGGTGGCCTTCACCGGCGTGCCGTACCGCTTGTCGGTGAAGACGGTCTTCCACTGCTGGTCGGCGAACCACTTGTGCACGTCGCCGATGTAGTGCTTACCGTCCAAGGCAAAGATTCCGAGCCGCTTCTCCGTGGCGGTCATGGTCCACGTGGTGTCCTCGATCTGCTGCTCCGTCCTGTCCCGGAGGGTGTAGAGGTAAGCACCCGGCTGCGAGGTGGCGTAGTCCGCGGAGTACGTCAGCGCGGTGGCGTCCTTCGCGTCGAGCAGCTTGTAGGGGGCGGTGGCGGCGATTTTCACCAGCGCGTCCTTGGCCTGCAGCGTCGACGTCTTGTCGTAGCCGGCCGAGCGCGGGCGGTAGAGGAAGACCGGGGCGTCGGGGGCACCGGTGATCGTTTGCAGCGGCTCCAGGACCTTGAGGAACGCCTGCTGGACATTGCTGACGCTGATGGTCGACTTGTTCGACGCCTCGGCCTCCCACTGGTTCCAGTGGATGCCGATGACGCGCGGTTGCTTGCCGGCGTCCTGCAGGGCCCGCAGGCCGTTGGTGATGGTGTTCATCGCCAGCGGGAACAGGCTTTCGACGTCGGTCGGGTCGCGGTCCGGCCACCACCGGGTGTTCGTCCCGTCGGTTTCCTGGATGCCCTGGCTGCCCCAGGCGATGTGGATCACGTTGAGGTCGGGCAGGGCCGTGCCCGCCTCCGTGGCGCGCTGCCAGCGCAGCGCGGTCGCCGACGCGACGTTGTAGTTGAGGCCCGTTCCCTCCACCGCACCGAGGTTGTTGCCGTTGCAGGTGTACTGCGACCAGGTTGCGCTCGTCGCTCCGGCCACCCGGTTGTCCGTCCGGTTCAGGCCTTTGACGCGGCTGAGCGACTGGCACTTCGCTTGATCGGTGGCGTCCAGGTCCGCGTACCATCCCTCGGCGTTGCTCTGGCCGAGCACGATCAGCACCGGGGCGTCGTTCGCGCCGTACGGGTTGGGGATGGGCGCGGCTGCCGCCAGCGCGGGGAACACGGCGGCGGAACCCGCCAGCAGGGTGAGCGCGGCCACGAGCGAGGTGACCGGACGGGTGACGGGGGTGGGGGTGGTGCGTCCGGAGGGCGTCCGGAGGGCGGATCTTCTGAACATGGGTGGATGCTCCTTACAGCGTGTCCTACGGGGTGGGGCGGTGGGGCCGTTGTGTGAGGCTTGGGAAGAGGCGCCCCTGGCTCGGTCCTGCTGGCGTGTGGGGTCCGGTGGAACCGTTGCCGCCGACGGTGCGGAGACGTCAGTGGGATGTGGGATGTGGGACGGCGGACCCGGACGGCGGGTACGTGATCGCGGCTGGTGTCACGTGCCGACGGCCGGGGTGCTTTGTGAGGGGGGCGTCGCCCGAGTTCTTGGGACCGTGCAGGGCGACGGCAATCGCGGCGACAAGGAAGAGGTGCGCCAGGATTCGAGGGTGTCGCGGAGCATGTCGGCCGCCGGGGCCGGGCACCGACGGGAGGTCCCACCCAGTCCGTCGGTGCCCGGGGTCTTGAGGAGGTGCGAAGACCCGGCCCGGGGTGGCCGGCCTTGCGCCTGGGCGGGTACGTACGGGCTGCGTCGGCCGAGTGCCGGGACCGGTCGGGGCCGTTGGGGCCTGCCTGGGTGGGGTCAGGGGGTGTTCGGGTGGAGGGTGCTGTGTGTGGTGATGTGGCCGGTGGGGGGTGTCTCGGTCCTGGGTGAGGGGATGGCCGCCGGGGCGGCGGTCTCCGAGGTGGCCTGGGCGGGCTGCGCGGCCTGGGCGGTTTCGGCGGGGGTGTCGGGTGGGGTGTCGTCGTGGAGGGCCCTGGTCTCGGCCTTGAGGATGCGCAGGGACTTGCCGAGTCCGCGGGCGGCTTCGGGGAGCTTCTTGGAGCCGAAGAGGAGCACGATGACGGCGAGTACGACGATGAGGTGCCAGGGTTCCAGGCCGTTGCGGAGCATGGGGGGCTCTCCTTGACTGTCGGACCGGAGGGGGTGGGGTGGTCGGTGCGGGATCGCGGCTGCTGCGCGGTCCCGCACCGGCCGGGGTGTCAGGCCGGGTAGCCGAGATCGGTTGCCGGGCGGTCGACTTCGAAGACCGTCTGGCCGTCCCGGTTGATCCAGGTGGCGGTGAGCCTGGCCGGGGTCACGGTGGTGTCGGCCACCAGCTTGAGGAAGGTGTACGGCTCGGCCTTGCTGTACTTCAACTCGGGGGGAGTGTCGGTGTGGACATCGCCGGCTGTGATGCGGTGGACGGGGCTGACGACGTACTCCCACAGGTCGTAACCGACCCGGGTGTTGCCGTTGTTCAGGGCACGGGAGACGTGGATGTCGCCACTGAGCAGGACGCAGCCGCGGATCTTCTTCTGGTTGATGTAGTTGAAGACCTCGTCCTTCTCGGCCTGGAAGGTGGCCCAGTGGTCCGTCTCACCGCCCACCTTGCGGTACCAGGTCATTCCCGAGGCGAGGACCTTGAACGTGGCGGTGCTGGCGCTCAGCGCGTTGAACAGCCATTCCTTCTGGACCGCTCCCATGCAGACCTTCGGGTTGGAGGAGGGGTCGGAGAACCACCGCGGGTCGATGAGGAAGATCTCGATCGGGCCGCGCCGGAAGGAGCTGTAGACGCCCTCGCCGGTGCCCCGGCCGGTCAGTTGCTGGGTGCCGCCGGTGGTGTGGCCGAAGGTGGCGTTGGCGTTGTAGTCGACGAACGCCCTGCGGAAGATGTCCTTGTTCAGCACGGTGTTGCCGAAGCCGTTGTTACCGCCGAAGTCGTGGTCGTCCCAGACTCCCCAGACCGGCATCGACCTGACCATGTTCCCGAGCTCGGGCACGCCCAGGAACTCCCGGTGAAACGCGCGCACCACCTCCAGGCCACTCGCGGGGGCGCCGGGGAGGGCCGGATGGTTGTCGTTGTCGGCGTACGGGGTGTCCCCGAGCATGACGAAGCCTTCGCAGCCCTCGGTCATGACCCGCGTCCACAGGTAGTTCGGCACGTTGTGCGCGCAGGAGCCCATGCCCAGGGTGACCTTGGCGGGCGTGCCCGCCACCGGTGAGGTCGTGAACTTCCCGGCCATCGGGACGAGAGCGGCGCCGGCCGCCACCGGGGTGACGGTGTAGGTGTACGCCGTGTTCGCCTGCAGGCCCGTCACGTCCGCCAGGAGGGTGTTGTCGTTGTCGGTCGAGATACTGGCGGTGACGGTCGTCACCACGACCCCGCCGGCCTTCACCACGAACTTCCAGGTCGGATAGGCCACCGGGTCCAGGCCCGGCCGGGCCCACAGTCTGGCGGTGGTCTCGCTCACGTGGCCGACGAGCGGACCGACCTGGGACAACAGCGTGGGACGCACGGTAGGCGCCTTCCCGGTCTTCACCTTCTGCACGTATCCGGTCAGGGCGTTGAAGAACCTGCGGCTGTCGTCGATGGCGGCCGCGCTCTGGATCGCCACCCCGGCCGTGGTGTAGCACTTGTCGATGGTGAGGCTGGAGACCAGGTACCTGCCCTTGCCCGCCACGGAGGAGTTGCCGTCCGGAGCGACGATCGAGTCCCTGCCCTCCAGCAGGGCAGCCGGGGAGGTCGTCCCCGGCGCGCAGGCCAGGAGCACGCGCATCTCCTTCCAGGCCCCGAGCGACTCCCAGCTGACAGGGATGCCGGTGGCGCGGCCGGTGAACACCCGACCGGAGGCGTCCGCCGGCAGCAGCGCGGACACCAGCGGGTGGGTGGTGTCCACCGGGTAGATCGTGCTGAAGTCGGCGTCGGTGCGCACCGCGTACAGCCCGGTCGTGCCGTACCGCCAGTTTCCGGTCGACATGTAGGCGACGCCCTCGCCGGGCCGGTCGGACTGGGCGAGGTCGAGCACCACCCCGCCGGCCTTGGTGAACTCCTGCAGCGACGCGCCGTAGTTCTTCACGTAGGTGGTGTAGTGGGGGCCGTTGTTCGTGAAGGAGCCGAAGGCGATCAGGTCCACGGCCTGGGCCTGGGCCGTCGCCGCCTTGGTCGGGTCCAGGTCGATCACGGTGAAGCCGGCGTGCTCCAGCAGCGTGCGCAGCCCGACGGCGTTCGTCCAGCCGTCGGCGTACTCCAGCACCGCCGCGACCAGCCCCGACGAGGGGAGCGGGTCCACCGCCGCCGCGGCGGTACCGGTCATGGCGGAGCCTGCGGCGACGGCCGCCGCGCCGACGCCCAGCAGCTGCACCGCCCTGCGGCGGCTGATCTCGGAGTGGATGTGATCGGACAGGGTGTTGGACGAGACGTCCATTCTCTTCTCCTGTGTGAAGGTGTCGACCGATGCCGTGGAACCACGGCCCTGGACCGGGCGTGGCCGTGCGGGGGTGGGGTGGTCCGGGCAGCCCGATTGGGCAGGGGACGGACGGTGCGTGGCACGCTGGGCGGCCGCCTGCGCCCGGGTGGGGGCATCGCGGGTCGGCCGGACGAGAGAGTCCGCAGCCGCTTCGGTTGGCCGGTGGAGAGGTACGCCAGAACCTGCGAAGCGGGGCGGGGTGATTAAGTGGAACTACAGCGGCAGTGCGACGGCGCGGTCAATACTCGTGCACCCGGATATCCGTCCATGGAATTGGGCGGGGGAGTGTCGTGCGGGCTGGGTGAAAGGGGCGAGGTCCTGTCGTCCTGTTCTTGATCCGGTCAGGGGTGATTCTCTCGGGGGTCGGGGGTGTTCCCCGCAGAATGCGCGACGGACGGTCCGGTGGCGGGGAGCTGCGGGCCGACGCTCGACGCGGTCGGCCCGCGTGGATCCGGACGCGGTCGAGTGCGGGTGAAATCAGGAGCGTTGGGGGCCTGCAACGGCCTCGAAGTGGTCAGATCCTCCCCGCTCGATCCGGCGGCTCCGGTGGGTGCGTGAACGGCTCGGCGGCTTTCGCGTGGTAATTTCTGACCAGGTGTCAGGCATGTGCCGATCAACCTGGGCCGGGTGTGACGGGACTGAAATCTCCGCGTCACATTCGGGAGTTCTGATTGCGGGCCTTGGGGTGTGGGCACGGTGCGCGGCCCATACGATTTTGTTATCCGCCCCATTAGCATTTCGGGTCTTCTCGCCGCTCCCCTGCCGGTCGACCATCGGCTCGCACGCACCTGGGACGGGAGCGCCGCGGTGCTGCCCTCACACGGGGGAGCCGGGCCGCCGGTCTCCTCGGGACGAGACGCGGGCGGGGCATGGGCGCCTCGCGCGCGGCGGTCCGGTCCTTTGGGGGGCGACCACGACTTCGCCGGCAACGACACCGCGGCACCTTCCCAGGCGGCCACCCACAACGCCTCTTGCACGGCACCCTCAACAGGGCCGTCCACATCGTCCGGTTCGCACACCTCCACAACCTGTGACCGGGCCGGCGGAGACCCGCCTGGTCGACATCGACGGGTACGGCGATCCGTCGCGGGCGCGACCGGCCTCGCCTCGGGAGAAATCGCCAGCTTCCGCAGACCCGCAGGTTGAACGCCTTGCTTCCGGCCGCACTACGGTGGATGTTGGGGGCGTGGGCACGACGAGCCCGATGGGAGCTGGGTGTGGACGACCTCGGTGGTGGAGCGGTCCTCGGCGGGACGCGGAGCTGTTCCTTCGTGGGACGTGCCGTGGAGCTGCGGGAGCTGCTGAGCGCGGTGTCCGAGGCGCGTCCCACGGTGGTGCTGGTGGAGGGCGAGGCGGGGATCGGCAAGTCCCGGCTGGTCGCCGAGGCATCGGCGGTCCTGAGCACGGCGGGCCTGCGGGTACTGGCGGGCGGGTGTCATCCCCTGCGGGAGCCGCTGGCGTACGGGCCGGTGATCGACGCGCTGCGCGTGATCGGGCCGTGGCTGCCGCCGGTGGAGCTACTCGGTGCTTCGGCGGGGGCGCTGGCGCCGCTGCTGCCGGATCTGGCCGGTGCGCTGCCCGAGGAGGCGCCCCGGGCGGAGGCCGGGACCTCCGCTCCTGGAGCGGATCGCTTCCGGGTGGTGTCGGGGGTGCGGACGGTGTTGGAGGCGGTGGCGCCGGCAGTGCTGGTGGTGGAGGACGTGCACTGGGCGGACGAGGCGACCCGGGAGCTGCTGCTGTTGCTGGCGCGGGACATGCCGACCGACTCGGCGCTGGTGCTGACGTATCGGGCGGAGGACCTGCCGGGTGGCCGGCCGGTGCTGGGGGTGCCGTTCCACCGTCCGCCGTCCACCGGCGGCGTGGAGATCTTGCTCGGTCCGCTGGGTGAGGCGGAGCTGGGGGCGATGGCGCGCGACGTGCTGGGCGTCGAGCCGGCACCCGGTCTGGTGCGGACGCTGCTGGAGCGCAGCGGGGGTCTGCCGTTGGTGATCGAGGAGGACCTGTTCGCGCTCGCGCGGTCACCGGGCGGAGCCGACGTGGCCGCGCTGCGGGTGCCGCGGAGCCTGGGTGAGGTGCTGGCCGAGCGGACCGGACGGCTGGGCCCCGACGCGGCGGCCCTGGTGAACGCTGCGGCCGTGCTGGCGGTCCCGGCCGCACCGATGCTGCTGGCCGAGGCCGCCGGCCTGGACGAGGCCCGGGGTGATGAGGCCCTCCTGGGGGCGCTCGGCGCGACGGTGCTGCGGCAGACCGGCCCGGACGCCTACGGATTCGCCCATGTCCTCGCGCAGGAGGCGGCCTACGACGGCATTCCGGGGCCGGTGCGCAGCCGGATCCACCGGCGGGTGCTGGAGGTGCTGCAGACACTGGACCGGCCGCCGCTGGTGCAGATCGCGCACCACGCCCGGGCCCTGGGCGACCGGGAAGCCTGGCTGCGCCACGCCCAGGCGGCGGCCGACCAGGCCACCGCGGTCGGCGACCACGGCACCGCCGCCGCCCTGCTGAACGAGATCATCGAACAGCCCGACCTCCCCCCGGACCAGCTAGCCCGTGCGGCGTCGGCCCTGGTCTACGCTGCCTCGGTCGGCACGCAGTGCACCGCCACGGCCGCCGCGCTGCGCCGGATCCTGCGGCTGCCCGGATTGCCCGCGCCGCTTCGCGCGACGATCAGGGCCAGCCTGGGAGTCATCCTGATCTACGGGGGTGGTGACTTCTCGGGCGAGGAGGAACTGCTGACCGCCCTGACGGAGGCGGCGGTCGCCGATCCGGTCGCCGCCGCCAAGCTGCTCGCCATACTGGGCGCCTCGGAGACGGGCCGGTTCACGCTGGCCGAGCAGCGGGCCATGGTCGAGCGCGGCTACGCCCTGCTGGCCGGGAACGAGGACCTCCGGGCCCGGTCGATCCTCGACCTCGTGAAGGTCTCCCTGTGCGGTACTGCCGCGGACCCCGCCGTCCCCGGGCTGCTGGCGGCGCTGCCCCGCGAGGACAGCGACCAGCGCGTGGTCCAGGGCACGGCGAGGCTCCTCTGCCGTGCCGTCGGCAGCTCGGTCGCCGTCGGGAACGACGCGCGGGCCGCCGCCGCCATCACCGAGGCGCGGTCCATGGCACCGGGAAGCCGGACACCCGCAGTGGAATTCCACCTGGACGGTCACCAGATCATGGTCGACTGGCAGGCCGGACGCTGGGACGAGGCCGAGCACGGTCTGGCAGCCTTCGAGGAGCGCTCTCCCCACAGCCGGGTGGGCTCCGGAGGGCTGTCGGCCGCCGTGCGCGGTCTCACCGCCGCCGCCCGTGGGCTCACCACGCAGGCCGCCGCCGAGTTCGACGAGGTCCTGGCCCGGGGCCTGCACCTGGACTCGCTCGGCGCCGCCGCCGGCGCCGCCCGCCTCCACCTGGCTCGCAACGACCCGGGGGCCGCCTGGCGCGCCCTCACGGACCCGCTCGACTTCCTGGGATTCCTGGACCGCAAGGAGGCCTGGGCCTGGGCCTGGGACCTTGTCCCCACCGCCGTCGAAACCCTCCTGGCGCTGAACCGGCCCGAGGAGGCCGAGGCCCTGGCCGCGCGCCACGCCACCGCCATCGAGGGCCGGGACGCGCCCGGCGCCGTCGCCGAGCGGCACCAGTGCCGGGGCCTGCTGCTGCGCGCCGTCGACCCCGACGCGGCGATGGCGGCCTTCGACCTCGCGGCGGCGCGGTGGAGCGACATCGGCCGCCCCTACCGGGCCGCCCTCACGGCGGAGTGCGCCGCCCGCACCCGCGCCGACCTCGACGAGGCCGCTGCCCGCCTGGCCGGGCCGATCGCCACCTTCGAACGCCTGGGGGCGGCGTCCGACGCGGCCCGCTGCCAGTGCCTGCTGCGTGAACTCGGCCTGAGGATCCCCAACCCGCGCGGCCGGGCCGGTTACGGCGGTCACCTGTCGCCACGTGAGGCACAGGTCCGCGACCTGCTCGCCTC
>NZ_JBHYYB010000132.1:0-10532 GCF_042752535.1 Kitasatospora sp. NPDC059327
GTTTTCCGGAGATTCATTCGTCCGACTCGCATTCCGCCGCCCCTCTCGGTGCGACTCCGGAACTGTACGGGGACCGGCCCGCCACATGCAAATCGTCCCGCCCCGCTGTCGCGGGACGGGACGATCCACGGTCACCGGTGCCGTCAGGCGCGGCCCATCTCCTCGGCGATGGCGGCCGCGAAGGCGTCGATGTCGGCCTCGGTGGTGTCGTACGAACACATCCAGCGGACCTCGCCGGTGTGCTCGTTCCAGAAGTAGAAGCGGTAACGCTTCTGCAGTCGCTCGCTGACCTCGCGCGGGAGAATCGCGAAGACCGCGTTGGCCTGGACCGGGCGGACCACGGTCACGCCCTCGATCCCGCGGACGGCCGTCTCCAGCCGGCTGGCCATCGCGTTGGCGTGGCCGGCGTTGCGCAGGTAGAGGTCTCCCGCAAGCAGGGCCTCGAACTGGACCGACACGAAGCGCATCTTCGACGCGAGCTGCATCGAGGTCTTGCGCAGGTACTTGATGTTCCGGACCCGCTCGGGGTTCAGGACCACGACGACCTCACCGAAGAGCAGGCCGTTCTTCGTCCCGCCGTAGGAGAGCACGTCCACGCCGACGTCGGTGGTGAAGGCGCGCAGCGGCACGCCGAGCGAGGCGGCCGCGTTGGCGAGGCGGGAGCCGTCCACGTGCACCAGCATGCCGAGCTGGTGGGCGTGGTCCACGATGGCGCGGATCTCCTCCACCGTGTAGAGGGTGCCGAGCTCGGTGCTCTGGGTGATCGAGACCGCGAGCGGCTGCGCGCGGTGCTCGTCGCCGAAGCCCCAGGCCTGCTGGTCGAGCAGCTCCGGGGTGAGCTTGCCGTCGGGGGTGGGGACGGTGAGGAGCTTGATGCCGCCCATCTTCTCGGGCGCGCCGCCCTCGTCCACGTTGATGTGGGCGCTCTCGGCGGCGACCACGGCACCCCAGCGCGGGAGCAGCGCCTGCAGGGCCACGACGTTGGCACCGGTCCCGTTGAAGACGGGGTACGCCTCGGCCTTCTCGCCGAAGTGGCGGCGGAAGACGTCCTGGAGGTGGACCGTGTAGTCGTCCTCGCCGTAGGCGACCTGGTGGCCGCCGTTGGCGAGCGCTATCGCGGCGAGGACCTCGGGGTGCACGCCGGCGTAGTTGTCGCTGGCGAAGCCGCGGACGGCGGGGTCGTGCCGCCGTACCGCGTCGGTCGAGGTCGCTTCGGTCATCGGGCTGTCAGCCACAGGTGCTGTCCGTTCAGTTCTGCCGCGGGGCGGTCCCAGAGGCCCGCGAGGGCGGTGGCGAGGTCGGCGGTGTCCGTGAAGCCGGTGAACTTCGCGTCCGGCTTCTCAGCCCGCATCTCGGGGCTGAGGAGTGCCTTGATCACCAGGATCGCAGCCGCGGCGGTGGGCTCGCCGTCCGCGGCGGTGGTCTCCTTCTTGAAGGAGTCCGCCAGGGCGAGCGTCCAGGCCTCGGTGGCGGCCTTGGCGGCCGCGTAGGCGGCGCCGCCGGCGGTCGGCTTGTGGGCTGCCGCGGCGGAGATCATCGCGTACCGGCCGGACTCGCTGCGGATCAGCGCGGGCTGGAAGGCCAACGAGGTGTGCTGGAGCGTGCGCACCACGGTGTCGTGCAGGAAGTCCCAGTCGTCGATCCGGGTGTCGAAGAACTTCTTGCTGCCGCGCCAGCCGCCGACCAGGTGCAGCAGGCCGTCGACGTGGCCGTGCTCGGCCTCCAGGTGGTCGGCCCAGTCGTGGACCTCCTGCGGGTCGAGCAGGTCGATGACCTGGCCGCTGATCCGCGCGCCGGGGACGGCCGCGCGCACGGTGTCGAGGGCCTTCTCCAACCGCTGGGGGTCGATGTCGGCGCCGATCACGGTGGCGCCGTCGGCCGCGAGGCGGCGCAGCACGGCCTGGCCGGCCGGGCCGCTGGCTCCGGCGACGGCGATGACCTTGCCTTCGAGGTGGGTGCTCACGCGGCGACCTCCTGGAGACCGGCGCCGGTGATGCCGGTGGTGGCGGCGATGACGCCGCCGAGCTTCTTGGCGAGGGCTTCGTAGAACATGCTCAGCGGGAACTCGTCCGGGTGGACCGCGTCGCACAGGGCCTTGTTGAGCGCCTTGCCGTCGGCGGTGTCAAGCGGCAGCGCGTCGGGGCCCTTGGCCCAGGTGGAGGCCGGGTGCGGGGTCAGGTAGCGGGAGACCAGCTGGTAGGCCGCGATCCAGTGCGCCGTCTTCGGGCGGTCGATGCCGTCGCGGTACAGGGTCTCGATCTCGCCGCAGAGCGCGTTGGTGACGTCGGCGACGCGGTCCCAGTCGATGCTCAGGCGGTTGTCGCGCCAGCGCAGCGCGTCGTGCTTGTGCAGGTAGGCGAAGAGCAGCTGGCCGCCCATGCCGTCGTAGTTGCGCACGCGGTCACCGCTGACCGGGAAGCGGAACAGCCGGTCGAACAGGATGGCGTACTGGACGTCGCGGCCCTGGGTGTAGCCCTCGGCCTGCAGCTTCACGGCCTCCTTGAAGGCGGTGAGGTCGCAGCGGAGCTCCTCCAGGCCGTACATCCAGAACGGGCTGCGCTGCTTGATCATGAAGGGGTCGAACGGCAGGTCGCCGTGGCTGTGGGTGCGGTCGTGGACGAGGTCCCACAGGACGAAGGTCTGCTGCGCGCGGTCCTGGTCCTCCAGGAGGCCCTCGGCGTCGGCCGGGATCTCCAGGCCGAGCAGCTGGACGGCGCTGGTGGTGACGGCGCGGAAGCGGGCGGCCTCGCGGTCGCAGAAGATGCCGCCCCAGGTGAAACGGTCCGGCGCCTTGCGCACGGCCACGGTCTCGGGGAAGAGGACGGCGGAGTTGGTGTCGTAGCCGGCCGTGAAGTCGGTGAAGGTGATCGGCACGAACATCGGGTTGTCGAAGCGGGTGCGCTCCAGCTCGGCCAGCCAGTCCGGCCAGACCACGCGCAGCAGGACGGCTTCCAGGTTCCGGTTCGGGTTGCCGTTCTGGGTGTACATCGCGAAGACGACCAGGTGCTCCAGGCCGTCCTCGCGCTGGTCGGCCGGCTGGAAGGCGAGCAGCGAGTCCAGGAAGTCGGGCTCCCGGTAGCCGGTGTCGGCCCACTTGGCCAGGTCCGTGTCGACGGCGGCGAGGTAGGCGGCATCGTGCGGGAACAGCGGGGCGAGCTCCGCGATCGCGCCGCGCACCGTGGCGACCAGCGGGTCGACCGTGTACCGCTGGACGGCGGACAGGTCGATCGAGCCGTCCTTGGACTGCAGCGGGCGCAGGGCCTCGACCGCGTCCTTCAGACGGAGCCAGGCCGGGTGGCCGGCGTGGGTCGAGGCCGGGGCGTCGGCCGCCACAGCGAGCCTTGGCGAAAGATTCTGCATCGTGGACTCACTTCGACAGGAGGTATTTCAACAGGACCACCATAAGTACGACAGGTTCTCCTGTTCAAGGGGGGGTCTGCCGTCAATCCTCCCGGAGCGGGGTGGCGGCACTCGGTGTCCGCTATGTGGACGGGTCCCTGGATGTTCTGGACAGGTGCACCGCGGGGATGCGAACCTCCCGCCATGCTCCCGGCGGTGATCCTGGTGGCCCGACGCCACATCGACCTGCTCCGGGCGTCTTCCCGCTGTCGCGCGCGCGGTCTCCGCCGCTGTCGCTGATCCGGCTCGGGGGGCGCCGCGGACGCGGCCCCGTACGCCGACCATGCCGCCTGTGTTCCGGCGCCGCCACCGGGGGGAAGTGACCCGCCGGGGTGCGTCCGGGCCCGGGGTCCGGCCCGCACCCCGCGCCCTCCACTCCCCCGCACCTTCCGGTCCCTCTCCCAGGAGCCCTGTCATGACCTCCCTGCGCAAGCCGTTCGCCGCCCTGCTGGTCGCCGCCGCCGCGCTGACCGCGTGCGCCCCGCAGGACTCCGCGTCCGACGCGGGCACCGCCGCGAGTGCCTCGGGGGCGGCCGACGGCTGCGCGCCGGGCGCGGCGGCCACCCGTACCGCGGGGACGCTGACGGTCGGCACCGACAAGCCCGCGTACGACCCCTGGTTCACGGACGACACGCCGGAGAACGGCAAGGGCTTCGAGTCGGCGGTGGCGTACGCGGTGGCCGAGAGGCTCGGCTACCCCAAGGAGAAGGTGACCTGGGTGGTCGCGCCGTTCGGCAAGGCGACCACCCCCGGCGCCAAGGACTTCGACTTCGACATCAACCAGGTGTCGATCAGTGCGGAGCGCAAGCAGGCCGTCGACTTCTCCTCCGGCTACTACGACGTGCGGCAGGCGGTGATCGCGCTGAAGAGCTCCAAGGCGGCCGGGGCCCGGAGCGTCGCCGACCTCAAGGGCGCCAAGCTGGGCGCGCAGGTCGGCACCACCAGCCTGGACGTCGTCACCAACACCATCCGGCCGACCGTGCAGCCGGCCGTCTTCGACTCCAACGACCTGGCGAAGGCCGCGCTGAAGAACGGCCAGATCGACGCGCTGGTGGTCGACCTGCCGACGGCCTTCTACATCACCGGCGCCGAGGTGACGGACGCCCAGGTGGTCGGGCAGTTCGAGGGGGCCGCCCAGGGCGAGCAGTTCGGGCTGGTGCTGGACAAGGGTTCCAAGCTCACCGGCTGCGTCACGCGGGCGGTGGACGCCCTGCGGGCCGACGGGACGCTGGCGAAGCTGGAGAAGCAGTGGCTCTCCGACGCCGTCTCCGCCCCCGTCCTGAAGTGAGCGAGGTCCCGATGAGCGCCGAGGCTGGCGCCGGTCTGCGCAAGGACGGCGGCACACCCGGGAGCCGGGACGGTGACCGGGACGACGCCTACCGGCCGTCCGCGCGGCGGCTGGCGCACGAGGCGTACCGGCGCGGCCGCGGCCGCCGCGCCGCGCTGATCGCCGGGACGTCGACCCTGGCGACGGCGGTGGCGCTCTACCTGCTGGTGGTGAACTCCCCCGGCTGGGAGGCCACCCGGAAGGCCTTCTTCAACGCCGAGTACGCCCGCCGGGCGCTGCCGGAGGTGCTCAGGGGCCTGCGGATCAACCTGGAGCTGATGCTCGGCTGCGGGGTGCTGATCCTGGCCTTCGGCCTGCTGCTGGCGGTGCTCCGGACGCTGCGCGGGCCGGTGTTCCTGCCGGTGCGGCTGCTGGCCACGGCGTACGTGGACTTCTTCCTCGGTCTGCCGATGATCATCTGCCTGCTGGTCATGATCACCGGCGTGCCGGCGCTGCGGCTGACCGGCGTGACCACCGATCCGATGCTGCTCGGCGGCGCCGCGCTGGTGCTGACGTACTCCGCGTACGTCTCCGAGGTCTTCCGGGCCGGCATCGACTCGGTGCACCCGAGCCAGCGGGCGGCCGCCCGTTCGCTGGGCCTGAGCAACGCGCAGGCGATGCGGTACGTGGTGCTGCCGCAGGCCGTCCGCCGGGTGGTGCCGCCGCTGCTGAACAATCTGGTCAGCCTGCAGAAGGACACCGGGCTGGTCTCGATCGGCGGGGCGATCGACGCGGTGTACGCGGCGAAGATCATCGCCAGCCGGTCGTTCAACTACACCCCGTACGTGGTGGCCGGACTGGTGTTCATCGTGCTGACCGTCCCGCTCACCCGGTTCACCGACTGGCTGACCCGCCGGATGAACCGCCGTCAGCACCAGGGAGGTGTGGTGTGACGACCAACCCGGTCCTGCGCCTGGAGTCGGTGCGCAAGACCTTCGGCTCCCAGCTGGTGCTGCGCGACGTGGACCTCACCGTGCCCGAGCACTCCGTGACGGCGCTGATCGGCGCCTCCGGCTCCGGCAAGTCGACCCTGATGCGGTGCGCCAACCTGCTGGAGCGGATCGACGACGGCGCGATCTTCCTGGACGGCGAGGAGATCACCGATCCGCGCACCGACGAGGACGCCGTCCGGCGCCGGATCGGCGTGGTGTTCCAGGCGTACAACCTGTTCCCGCACATGACGGTGCTGGAGAACGTCACGCTGGCGCCGCGCCGGGTGCACGGCCGGACCCGGGCCGAGGCCGAGGCCCGGGCGCTGGAGCTGCTGGACCGGCTCGGGCTCGCGGCCAAGGCCCGGGAGTACCCGGACCGGCTCTCCGGCGGGCAGCAGCAACGGGTGGCCATCGTCCGGGCGCTCGCCACCGGCCCCCGGCTGCTGCTGCTCGACGAGATCACCGCCGCGCTCGACCCGGTGCTGGTCGGGGAGGTGCTCGCGGTGGTGCGGGACCTCAAGGAGCAGGGCATGACGATGGTGGTCTCCACCCATGAGATGGGCTTCGCCCGCGAGGTGGCGGACCAGGTGTGCTTCCTGGAGGACGGGGTGGTGCTCGAACAGGGCCCGCCGGAGCAGGTGTTCGGCGAGCCGCGGCACGAGCGGACCAGGCACTTCCTGAGCCGCGTCGTCGCCTCCGGACGGCTGGCCGGGTGAGGCGGCCGGTCAGGTGGGGTGACCGGCCGGACGAAGCCGCGGCCCGGCCGTGCGGCGGACGCGGTGAGGCGCCCGGTGCGCCGAGGCGGCAGCCCGTCGTCCGAACGGCCGGAATCACTCGAACGGAGTAACGCCACTCGGGTGACGGAAGTGCTCCCCGGAGCTTCACTACGGCGGGCACTCCCGTGCGCCCCCGTGCGCGCCCTGCTGCGCGCGGCCCCGATCGGTGATCGTGGACAGTACGCCCGTCCTCGCTCTCCGGGAGGCCGCCGTTGCACGGTCCCGTGCTGGTCAGCTGGCTGCTGGCCGCCCTCACCGCCACGTCCGGCGCCTACTGTCTCAGCCGCCTGGGCCGCGGGCCGTGCGCGGCGGACGCCGGGGCAGGCCGCCTGCACGCCTACGAGTCGGACGCCGCCGAGGCGTTGATGGGGCTGGGAATGGCGGCGATGGCCGTCACCGGGGCCGCCGTCCCGGCCGCGCTCTGGGCCTGGCTGTTCGGATTGCCGGCGCTGGTGTTCCTGCTGGCCGCCGCGCACGGCCGGACCGGGCGGGCCCACCGGCTGCACCACGCGATCGGCGGGCTGGCGATGACGTACATGGCGCTCGTGATGGCCGCCGCGCCCGCGCACGGCCACCACCACGGCGCGAGCGCGGGCGCCCCGCTGCTGACCGGCGCGCTGCTGCTCTACTTCGGCGGCTACACGCTCTGGGCCGGCACCCACCTGCTGGCGGCGCCGGGCGGCCAGGTGACCGTCAGCCCCCGCACCGCCGGGCTGCCCCGGGCCTGCCGACTGGCGATGGGCGTCGGCATGTTCGCCATGCTCCTGACCATGTGAGGCCGTTCCGCGCGGCCCCACGCGTGGCGTTGGTCACTGGGTGGCCGAAAGCCGTTCCACCGGACGCCGTCAGCGCTTAGGTTGGCGGGGAGCGCGCTGTCGCGTTCCGTGCGTACTCGGGGAGCCCATGCCATGACGGCCCTGCTCGGCCTGCTGCTGCTCGGACTGCTGCTCTCGACCGTGGCGCCCCGGCTGCTGGCCCGGGCCCGCTGGGCCGAGCGCGAACCCGTGCTGGCCCTGCTGGTCTGGCAGTGCCTGGTGGTCGCGGTCCTGCTGTGCTGCGCACTGGGCCTGGTGCTGGCCGCCTCGGCCGCGCTGCCCGCGCTGCGGGCGCTGCTCTTCACCGGCGCGCCGCACGGCGTGGAGGCCGCGTACGCGCTCCAGGAGGCCGAGGGCTGGGGCCGGCTCTGTGCCGCGATCCTGGCGGCCGGCGGCGTGCGGACCCTGCTGGCGCTGACCCGCGAGGTCCGGTCGGCGAAGGCCCTCCGCAACCGGCGGCACGCCCACCTGGCCAGCCGGGCACCCGAGTTGCCCGAGTCCATCGAGGCCCAGCGGCGCCGGCGGGAACGGCTGGTGGTGCTGGAGAACCTGCGCCCGGAGGCCTGGTCGTTGCCCGGTCACCACTCCCGACTGGTGGTCACCACCGGGGCCCTCCAGCAGCTGACCGACCGGGAGTTGGCGGCCGTCCTGAGCCACGAGCGCGGACACGTCCGAGCCCGGCACCACTGGCTGTCGCAGTGCGCGCAGGCCCTCGCCTCGGGCTTCCCCGGGGTCGGGGTGTTCAGCGCCTTCCGGGACCAGGTGGGCGAGCTCGTGGAGCTGGCGGCGGACGACCGGGCGGCCCGCCGGCACGGGCGGCACACCACCGCCGTGGCACTGGCCGAACTGAACCTGGGCCGCGGGGTGTTCGGCTCCTGCCCGCCCGGGCTGGCGCAGTCCCCGAAGCGGGTGGACCGGCTGCTGGCCGGGCGGCCCCGACTGCCCGTGACGCACCGGCTGCGGCTCACCCTGGTGGCGCTCGCCGCACCCGCCGTCGTCGTCCTGCTGGCCGCCGCACCGGGGCTCTCGACACTGATCTGAGCCGGTACCCGCGGCTCGACGGACCATTGACGGTCCGTCAGTCCACCCGGCAGCTCCCGGCCGAGCCACCCGCCGCGGCGCCGAGCGTCCGGGCGAGCACCTCGCGATGCAGGGGGCGGGCCTCGGCGTAGCGCCGGCAGCCGGCCTCGGTGAGCGCCACCTGGATGCCGCGCCGGTCGTTGGGGCACATCGCGCGCGTCACCAGCCCGGCCTTCTCCAGCCGGCCGATCAGCCGGGAGAGCGCGCTCTGACTCAGATGGACGGTGTCGGCCAGCTCCTGGACGCGCAGCTGGTGACCGCCGGCGCTGTCGCGCTCCTCGACGAGGCGCTCCAGCACCTCGAACTCGCTCACACCCAGGTCGTACTTCTCGCCCAGCTCACGATCGAGCGCGCAGGTCGTCACGGCATGGCGAGCCAGCAGGTCGCGCCATTCGGCGACCAGGCCGGCCTCCGCCGGGGAGTCGAGTTCAGCCACTCGACCACGGTACCACATGCACAGGCAACTTATGTGTTCGCATTTAATTCACTTGCATTGAATGCACGTGCATGTAGTGTCCAGCCCATGACCACCGCGACCGTCACCGCAACCGACGACCCGTCATCCGGCGGGCCGAGCTGGACCCCCCGCCTCTGGGGCACCCTGATCGTCCTCTGTGCCGCGATGTTCCTGGACGCCCTCGACGTCTCCATGGTCGGCGTCGCCCTCCCGTCCATCGGCTCCGAGCTCCACCTCTCCACCTCCACGCTGCAGTGGGTGGTCTCCGGCTACGTCCTCGGCTACGGCGGCCTGTTGCTGCTCGGCGGGCGCGCCGCCGACCTGCTCGGCCGCCGCCGGGTCTTCCTGGTCGCCCTCGGCGTGTTCGCCGGCGCCTCGCTGCTCGGCGGCCTGGTCGACGACGGCGGCCTGCTGATCGCCGCCCGCTTCCTCAAGGGCGTCAGCGCGGCCTTCACCGCGCCCGCCGGCCTGTCCATCATCACCACCACGTTCGCCGAGGGCCCGGCCCGCAACCGGGCGCTGTCGATCTACACCACCTGCGGCGCCAGCGGCTTCTCGCTCGGCCTGGTGCTCAGCGGCCTGCTCACCTCGGTCGGCTGGCGCTGGACCTTCCTGATGCCCGTCCCGGTCGCCCTGCTGGCCCTGCTCTTCGCGATCCGGCTGCTCCCCCGCCCCGCCGAGGAGCGGGCCAAGGGCGGCTACGACGTCCTCGGCGCGATCACCGGCACGCTCACCGTACTGCTGCTGGTGTTCACCGTCACCGAGGCACAGGGCGCCGGCTGGCTGAGCCCGCGCACCCTCGGCTCGCTCGCCGTGGTCGTCGCCCTGGCCGCCGCGTTCCTCGTGATCGAGAGCCGCACCGCGCACCCGCTGGTCCGGCTCGGCATCTTCCGCAACGGCTCGGTCGCCCGGGCCAACGTGATCGCCTTCACCATGACCGGCGCCTACGGCGGCTTCCAGTTCGTGGTCACGCTCTACCTGCAGCACCTGCTCGGCTGGTCCGCCCTGCAGATGGCGCTCGGGCTGCTCCCGGCCGGTGCCTTCATCGCGCTGTCGGCCCCGTTCATGGGCCCGATCGTGGACCGCTTCGGGACCGGCCGGCTGCTGCCGATCGGCCTGTTCTCGCTGGCCGCCGCGTTCGCGCTGTTCCTGCGGCTGGACGAGCACAGCTCGTACCTCACCCTGGTGCTGCCCTCGATGATCCTGCTGGGCGTCGGCTTCGCGCTGGCCTTCCCCTCGGTGAACATCGCCGCCACCGACGGCGTGGCCGACGAGGAGCAGGGCCTGGCCTCCGGACTGGTCAACACCGCGATCCAGGTCGGGACGGCCGTGGTGCTCGCCGGGGCCACCGCGATGATCACCGCGGGCAGCGGCGGCGGGGACAGCGCCCGCGCCCAGTTGGACGGCTACCGCCCCGCCCTGGTCCTGGTCACCGCGATCGCGGTGCTGGGCTTCCTGATCGCCACCGCGGGCGCCGTGCTCGACCGGCGGAAGAAGACGACTCCGGTATCCGTCGCGGACTATGACGATCCATCCGTCGACCCGGCCGACCGGCGGGACGAGGTCCTGGCCAGGAGCTGACCCACCCGGGCCACCCCGCCCTCCTCCGGATCCGCCCCTCGTCGCCGGGCGCGGGGCGGCGCCCCCAAACCCCCCGGGGGGGGGGGGCGGCGCCCCCCGACCAGCCCAAGGCCGCGGGCCCCCCCCCGGGGCGGGTGCGCCGGTCGGCCGCGCGGGGCGCCCCGA
>NZ_JBHYYB010000132.1:10542-19716 GCF_042752535.1 Kitasatospora sp. NPDC059327
GGTCGCCCCGCGCGCCCCCCCCCCCGCACACACCCCCCCCCTCGCCCCCCCCCCCCGCCTGGGGGCCCCCCCCCCCAAACACCCACCCCCCGGTGGGGGGGCCCCCCCCGCCGCCGTACGAGCCGATGGCCGCAGGCCCGCCGAAGTGCCGGGTCCGCGGATCGGCCGCTCGGGCCGCCAGTATATTGGCCAGGAGCCAACGAACGTACGGAGCAGACACGATGGCACCTCGCGGGGATTCGGTCAATGAGGAAATGCGTCAACGCTCCCGCCGGCGCATCATGCGCGCCACCGTCGAACTCGTCGACGAGCACGGCTACGCGGGCACCACGCTCACCGACATAGCCGAGCGGGCCGGACTCGCCCGCGGCCTGCTCTCGTACTACTTCGACGGCAAACGGCTGCTGATGCAGTCGGCGACCCACCGGATGATGCATCAGGCGCTGTCCACCGCCCTGGACGGGATGCGGCCCGGCTCCTCGCCGGAGGCCCGGCTGGCCCGCGCGATCGACACGGTGCTGGGGCTGGCGATGGACCACCCCCGGGTGATGCGCTCCCACCTGGCCCTGATCCTGGACCCGGACACCGGCGCGTTCGTCCAGGACCCCGAGCAGCGCCGGCTCGGCGCGATCCTCCAGGGGCTGCTGCGGGACTGGGGCGCGCCCGACCCGCTCGCCGAGCACGCGGTGCTGCGCAGCGCGCTGATGGGCGGGTGCATCGGGGTCCTGCTGCCGGGCGCCGAGCTGCCGCTGGCCCTGATCCGGGCCGATCTGTTCGGCCGCTACGACCTGGACTGGCGCCTGGGCCTCCCGCCGCAGCCCCTGCCGCCGGAGCGCGAACGGCCGCCGGCCCGCGGCTGAGCGCGGTGGCCGGCGGCCGTTCGGTGCGGCGGTCGGACCGGGGTCAGCGCTCCTTCAGGATCGACCCCAGCAGGTCGATGGTGCGCTCGGGCGTCAGACTGTCGACGCAGAGCCGCTCCATGACCTGGATGTACGCGTCGACGTCGTCGCGCTTGTCGAGGTAGAGCGCGCTGGTGAGCTGCTCCAGGTAGACCACGTCGGCGAGGTCCTGCTCGGGGAAGCGCAGGATGGTGAACGCACCGGACTCCCCCGCGTGCGCGCCGAAACGGAACGGCATCACCTGGATCACCACGTTGGCCTGCTCGGCGATGTCGATCAGGTACTGCACCTGACCGCGCATCACCTTGGGGCCGCCGACCGGCCGGCGCAGCGCCGCCTCGTCGATGACGGCCCAGAGCCGGGGGCTGCTGCCCTCAGTCAGCAGCTTCTGGCGGCGCAGCCGCAGGCTGACCCGCCGCTCGACCTCTTCCTCGCTGATCACCGGGCGACTCTGGCGGATCAGTGCGGCGGCCTCCTCCAGGCCGACGTAGGTCTGGAACCAGCCCGGCAGCACGTCGTTGAAGCTGTGCCACCAGCCGGACTTGTTGGCCTCGCGGACCAGGCCGAGCAGTGCCTCGCGCTCGCCGCCGTCGTCCACTCCGTACAGGCTGAGCAGGTCGGCGACGTCGCGCTCCTTGAAGCTGACGCGGCCGAGCTCCATCCGGCTGATCTTGGACTCGGAGGCGCGGATCGCGTAGCCCGCGTCCTCGCGGGTGATGCCGCGCGCCTCACGGAGCCGGCGCAGCTGGGAGCCGAGGAGGATCCGGCGGACCATCGAGCCGCCGCCCGGCTGAACTGTGGTCATGCGGTCGAAACCTCCACCTAGGGCAAACAGCGCACAGTCTGCCATCAGTTGAGCGCTCACGGTGCCGATACTGACGGATGTTCCTATCAGTTCTGCACTCCACACACCAGGATGCACGTGCATCCGGCGCTTGCATATGCCATTTGAACGACTGCACGTGAATCGACTCTTGCATCTGCAGTGAGCGCAGAGGACCATGGTGCACGTGCACCTGCACATCCCTGGCAATCCCGCGGGCTCCGCGTCGACCCCACACGCGACTCCGCGCACCAGCCCGGCAGCGCCGTCGCGCCACCGGGCGTTCGTGTGCGCGCGCGCCTGGTCGAGGGCGGCCGCGCGGCCTAGCGAGTCGGAGGTGACCGGCATGACCCCGGCGGGTCCAGCCGTGTCCGCCCCCTTATGGGAGGAGCTCTTCATGAGCACCGGTACGGCTTTGGCAGTCGATCCCCATGTGGTCACCTGTACGCTCGCCCCTCGCTACGAAGCCGTCAGAACCGCGCGCGACTTCGCCAGGACCGCTCTTCAGCGCTGGGGACTGAGCGAGCTGTTCGACGACGTCGCGCTGGTGGCCTCGGAACTGGTGACCAACGCGCTGCGGCACGCGATCGGCGCGTGCCCCGGTGCGGCGGGCAACGCGCTCGACGACTACGACTTTCCCACGCAGGCGGGGCCCGAGGGGCGACTGCCGATCCGAATAAGCCTGGTGCACCGCGCGCCGCAGGTGGTCTGCGCGGTCAGCGACCCCAGCAGCACCGGGCCGGTGGCACGGGAGGCGGACTTCGTCGCCGAGTCGGGCCGCGGGCTGCACCTGGTGGACTCCTTCAGCCGGTCCTGGGGCTGGCACCCGCTGGGCGGCGGCAAGGTGGTCTGGGCCCTGTTCGAGTCCGAGGCGGGCACGCTTCCGGAACTCGGCGGACGGCATCGTCGCTCGGCCTAGCAGTGGCCCGCGGCTCCGGGGAGGACCACACCACTCCCGGCCTGCGGCCCCGCACACCCCTTGGCACACCCCTTGCCACGGCCACTCGGCAGCCGCCGCGGCGGCACCGCGGCCGGCGTCCCGCGCCGCCCCGGCAGCCCGCGCCGGCCACCCGACCCGCGGCAGCCCCGGCGAGCACCCCTGGCCGGACAGCCGCTCCGGCGGCACCCGGACGGCGCCCACCACGGGGCGGACGGCCGGAGAAGACAACGGCCGTCGTGGTGTCAGCACCCACGACGGCCCCCCGATGGTGAAGAGGACGACCGCTCAGACCGCCAGGTGGTCGAACTCCCCGTCCTTGGCGCCCAGCAGCAGCGCCGCGATCTCGGCCCGGGTGTAGATCAGTGCCGGGCCGTCCGGGAAGCGTGAGTTGCGCATCGCCACGTCGCCCCCCGGGAGGGCGGCGAACTCGACGCAGTTGCCCTGAGAGTTGCTGTGCAGACTCTTCTGCCAGACCACGTCCTTGAGGTCCGCGGCCGCCATCCCGTTGTACGTGTCGTACCTGTCGTGCATAGAAATCTCCCGAAGAGCTCCGGAGTGGTCGTCCAGCTCGGCGCCCCGGCACTCGGCCGAACGACTGGACCGGCCCCGTACCGGCCCGGCACAACGCCTCACTTGACGTGATGATAGCTCCAGTGCACGTGCATCAGCACGGGACGTTGCAGGTGCACGGGCCTTTCGTCGACATATCGGAACTCTTCACCGCCCCGACACCTGAGGGAACGTAAGCGGACATTCCCGATGGAACCGGTAGGACTCCGATAACCGCCCGTAGGCGGCCACCCGCTGAATGTTGATCTTCGGACGCCCGCAGTCGCACCGCCGTGACACTCCGTCAGACCGTCCGCATGCTGTGAGACATGTCACGTGCCACCGCCGCAACGCGACGCACCTCCCGTCACGTCTCAGGGAGAAGTGGTGGCCACACAGGGATTGGTTACGGTATGTCCGGTTTTCGGGCAGCCCGCCCCTCCCGGCACGGCAGCCGACTGCAGCCTCGGCCGGCCGATGTCCTACGATCTCCGCCATGAGCACCGCAGCCATCCCGGGCGCGCCACTGCCCGTCCGCACCCCAGGCTCCCGTGCGCGGGGGCGCCACCGCCGCCCCGAGCGCCCCGAGATCCCGACCGGCTCCCCGGCCCTGGTGCTCGCGGTGCCCGCGACCGCCGGGCCGGAGTCCCGTTCCGTCGTCGAGGAACTGCTCTCGATCGTACGCAGCGAGCAGAACGGCGTGCAGACCGCGGCCGGCTACCTCACCGACGTCGCGGGCGAGAGCGCGCCCGGCAGTGACGA
Source organism: Kitasatospora sp. NPDC059327 (assembly GCF_042752535.1). Lineage (NCBI taxonomy): Bacteria > Bacillati > Actinomycetota > Actinomycetes > Kitasatosporales > Streptomycetaceae > Kitasatospora > Kitasatospora sp. NPDC059327. Next base: position 14,516 of record NZ_JBHYYB010000132.1, read on the forward strand.
GTACACCGTCGCCGAGCTGCTGGCGCACGCCGCCGAAGCGGGCCTGCCCGCTCCGGTCGTGGTGCCGCTGGTTCCCGGCCCGCACGACTTCCTGACCGAACTGCACGCGCTGGCCGCCCAGTACGGCGCCCACGTCACCGACGTCCTGGGCCCGCACCCGCTGCTCGCCGAAGCCGTCCACGTCCGCCTCTCCGAGGCCGGACTGGCCCGGGCCGACCGCGCCCGGCTGTTCGCCATCGCGACGGCCGCGGACGGCGTGGTCCTCACCACGGTCGGTGGCGAGGAGGCCGCCGCGGCCGCCGGGATCACCGGCGTGCTGCTGGCCGCCCGCCTCGCGGTGCCGGTCGTCGCCGCCGCGCTCGACGTGCCCGGCTCGGTGGCCGCCGCCGTCGCGCACCTCAAGGAGACCGGCTCCCAGCGCCCCGCGCTGGCCCCGCTGGTGATCGGCCCGGAGGCGGACTCCGAGCTGCTCGCCACCGCCGCCGAGGAGACCGGCTGCCCGAGCGCCGCGCCGCTCGGCGCCTACCCGACGGTGGGCCAGCTGATCGCCTCCACCTACCTGGCGGTGCTGCCCGCCGTCGCGCCCGAGGCCTACGCCGAGCAGGCCGCCGCCCAGGAGGCCGCGGAGGCCGCCGCCGAGTAGCGGACCACGAACGCCGCAGGGCCCGGAGCGCACCCGCTCCGGGCCCTCGACGTGTGGTCGGCCCCGGCCGGGTGGGACGCCGCCCGGAACGGCCCCCGCCCGCCGGGGAGCACCCGCCTCAGGAGCGCCCGCCCACCCGGCCGGTGACCGCCGCGGCGTCCCTCAGCCGCAACGCCGGCACCTGCACCGGCCGGGACTGCGCGGCGAAGGTCGGTACCGGTACCCCGGTCGCGTTCCACCGCGGCTGAGCGGCGCCCCCGCCGTCCGCCTTGCGCACCTGGAGCACCTCGGCCTGCCCGGCCCGGCGCAGCAGGAGGTTCGCGGGCGGCGCGGACTCCGGGTCGATCCAGAGCTCGTTGCCGCCGAACTCGCAGTCCAGCACGAGGACGTCGTCCGGTTTGCCGTCGGGGGTGGCGCGGAACGCGATCCCGGCCCGGCGGTGGCCGGTGATCCGGCTGCGGCTGAAGGTGACGGTCACCCCGGCGAGTTCGTGCCGGGCGGTGGAGACGCCGAAGTCGCTCTGCCCGGCGGCGTCGATCAGCAACCCGTCGAAGAGCGTCCCCGTGTCCCGGCCGAGCGCGTGCAGCGCCACTCCCCCGGCGCCGTTGCCGTAGAGCACGCTCGCGGTGTAGTCGAAGTCGTTGAGGTACGCGCCGTGCTCGATGCCCCACCCGCCGTTGTGGTAGGCCGCGAACTCGGTGACCACGTGGTGCTGCCGGGCGTTCAGCCAGACGAAGATGCCGTTCCGCAGGTTGTTGTGGGCCAGGCAGCGCTGGAAGGTCCAGACCCCCTCGCTGTTCTCCGGCCACTCGAAGCCGGAGGCGCCGTCGGCCCCCTGGACGCCGACCGCCACACAGTCCACCGCCTTGCCGCCGGTGCCGGCGCCGAGGTTGAAGCCGGCCAGCCGGTAGGCGCGCGGATTGGGCTCCAGCCGCGTGCGGGAGGCGACGCAGGAGTCGTAGACGATGTCGTCGGACGGCTGCTGCGGGGTGCGGGTGTCCAGCGGGCCGTCCCACCAGTAGGCATCCTCCCAGGTGTCGTGGCTGACGCAGCCGCGGAAGGTGATGCCGTGGCTGGCGTGCGGGACGAAGGCGTGGCTCCCCGCGTCGCGGACCACCACGCCCTCGACGACGGTGCCCCGGGTGGTGTCGCCGAGCATGTGGAAGTGCAGCCCGTAGCGGCCGAGCACCGGGGCGGTGACCGGCGCGCTGCCGTCCGGGCCCTTCCAGGACTCCTCGGTGTCGGCGCGCGGGCCGACCCAGCGCAGCGCCGCGTGCCGCAGGTCGGCCCGGCGGCTGCTGGTGAGGTGGACGTGGGCGCGGCCCCCGGCGGTGCCCTCGACCCGCACGCTGCGGGTCAGGTTGAGCACCTCGGCGCCGACCGTGACGCCGCCACCGGCGCTCACCCGGGGGTGCGGGTACTGGAGCGGTGCCTCCAGGGTGACGGTGGATCCGCTGACGGACCGGACGACGGCCAGGTCGTAGCGGGTCGAGAAGCCGTCCTCGTTCGGCGGGCCGGTCGGGGTGACGGCCAGTTCGTCACCGGGCAGCCAACCGGTGGGCGGCGCGGCCAGGCTGACGGTGGTGTCGCCGGCGGCGAGCGCCCGGTCCGCGCGCACCCAGGCGGTCTTGGCGGCGCCGTCCAGCCGCAGGTACCCGGCGCCGGTGACCCAGAGGCCGACGTCGGTGTCGACCACCTTCATGCCGTCACCCCGGAACCGCCGCTCGTCGACCGCGGGGAACCGCACGGTGTGGACGGCGGCGCCGTCGGGGGCGAGCGCGAGGGTGCCGCGGACCTCGACGTTGCCGGCCGCGGCGAGGGTGAGGCTGCGGTCGGCGGCGAAGGTGAGCGCGCCCGAGGGCTCGACCAGCAGCGACCCGACGGTGGCGTCGGTGTCGAGCAGCACCCGGTCGGTGATCCGGACGGCGCTCCGCGGGCCGGGCACCCGGCCGCCCCAGCCGGCCGGATCGGACCAGCGGCGGCCGCCCTGGTCCGGCGTGGGCGCGGGGGCGGGCGCGGCGGCGGGCGTTCCGGGCGTGACGGCGCCCTCGGGGATGCCCGCCGACGTGGCGCCGGGACCGGGACCGGACGTCCCCGGGGACGAGCGGGGCGACGGGGCGCCGTGCAGGTGCCCGGCGGGCGTGCCGTCCGCCGCCGGGGCCGGGACGGGGCCCTGGACGGCCGCCACGGGCTCGGCGCCGCCGCCGAGGGAGCGTCGCAGCGCCTCCTCGCCGCCGACCGCCGCGAACACCGTGCCGACGGCGAGCCAGCGCAGCATCGTCCGACGAGGTACGGGAGTTCGGGGCTCTACGGGCGGGATGTCCGCTCTGCGGTGTTTTGCCCTGCGGTGCGCTCCACGGGCGCGCGCGGCGGGCCGGCCGGCCCGCGGGTCCTCGTCCATGGCCATCGTTGCGTAGCCCTCCCCCCAGACGGCCGCGTCGATCCTGACGCCCTGAAGCATAGGCAGTTGCCGTGACTCCGACGGGCGTTGCCCGAAATCGGTCATTTCTGATCATGGTGGACAGCCATTCACCACCCGTTTCGCAAACCGTGACGTGCATCACACATGTTTGCGGATTGAACTTAAGTCTGCTTAACGTGCTCCCCGTTCGTGGCCACACGGACCCAGCCCACCCGCAACGCCGAGTCCTGCCGTCGGGTGCGCTGGCAGCGCAGAACGCACCGCGGCAGGAGCGGGGGAACCACAGGTAAGTCGCCCGGGACCGGTCCGCGAACCGGTTCAGGGCTAGGGGTGAAGCCGCGTCCACAGCGCGGCCGGGCAACTCCAGCCCGAATCCGACAGCTCACCTCGCAGGCGTGGGAGAGGACCACGTCTTCATGCTGCCCACCAACGGCACCCGCCTGTCCGGCCGCACCCGCCGCGCGATCGCCACCCTCGGCGTCGTCGGCATCGGCCTCACCGTCCCCTGCCTCACCTCCGGCACCGCCTCCGCCGCCTCGGTCGCCACCTGGGACAAGGTCGCCCAGTGCGAGAGCACCGGCAACTGGAGCATCAACACCGGCAACGGCTTCTACGGCGGCCTCCAGTTCACCAGCAGCACCTGGGCGGCGTTCGGCGGCACCGCGTACGCCGCCCGCGCCGACCTCGCCACCAAGGACCAGCAGATCGCGATCGCCGAGAAGGTGCTCGCCTCGCAGGGCCCCGGCGCCTGGCCGGTCTGCTCCGTCAAGGCCGGTCTGACCAAGGGCGGCACCCCGGCCGCCGTCGACACCGCCACCGCCACCGCCACCGCCACCAAGCCTGCCGCCCCGAAGGCCACCCCGGCCCCGGCCCCGGCACAGACCCAGGCCCCCGCCGCCAAGCCGGCCGCGCCCGCGGCCACCCCGAAGGCCGCCCCGGCCGCCGGCGACTCCGCCCAGCAGTCGCGGGGCGGTCAGAACTGGCAGCAGTACCAGCGCCAGGCCGCCGGTCAGGACACCGGGACCAAGGCCGGCGACTACACCGTGGTCGCCGGCGACTGGCTCTCCTCGATCGCCGACAAGAACAACATCCAGGGCGGCTGGGAGCGGCTGTACGAGCTGAACCGCGGCTCCCTCACCGCCGGCCCGCACGTCATCTACCCGGGCCAGCGCCTGAGCCTGGGCGACCGTGCCAAGGCGCAGGCCTCGAACGAGTCCGGTCAGGGCTTCGACTGGTTCAACCGCTCCTCGGGCAAGACCGGCCAGGCCGCCGGCTCCACCACGACCGCCGCCGAGCCGGCCGCGCAGACCGGGGCCCCGGCCACCCCGGCCCCGGCCGCCGAGGCCCCGGCCCAGGCCGCCACCGGCAGCATGGCCGCCGCCGTCTCCTTCGCCAAGTCGAAGGTCGGCCAGGCCTACGTCTACGGCGGCACCGGCAACGGCGGCTGGGACTGCTCGGGCCTTACCCAGGCCGCGCTGCGCGCCGCGGGCATCTCCGTCCCGCGCGTCGCCGCCGACCAGGCCGCCGCCAGCACCCACGTCTCGCTGGACGCCCTCAAGCCGGGCGACCTGCTGTTCTGGTCCAACAACGGCCAGGACTCGGGCGTGTACCACGTCGCGATCTACATCGGCGACGGCAGCTACGTCGAGGCCGCCAACCCGAGCTCGGGTGTGCGGACCCAGACCGTCGCCAACTGGGCCCCGGACTTCGCCGGCCGGGTCTGATCCCTCGCGCGCGGGCCACTGCGGCCCGCCCGCACCCGCCGGGGCCCCCGGGGAGAGTCTGGTCGCTCCTCCCCGGGGGCCCCGGCGCGCCCGGCCCCGGAGCGGGCATGGTCAAACCGCGGCCCGGCGGGCATGCTGCTGCTCCGCACCCGAGGAGGAGTCACATGGCCCAGGTCACCGTCACGCTCGACGCCAATCTCGCGATCGACGCGATGCTGCTCTCCGGCACCAAGAACCCGCAGGACGCCGTCGAGCTGATCCTGCGCGACTACCTGGCCCGGGGACGGCGCACCGAGAGCCGTACCGGCGACGCCGCCGACGGGCAGCCGGCGGCCGACCGGCGCCCCACCGCGCAGGAGGGCTGAGGACGGACGCCGCGGGGCCCCGGAGAGCGACGCGCTCTCCGGGGCCC